>JAMOVT010000101.1 GCA_027061855.1 Flavobacteriales bacterium | reverse complement strand
ATTGAGGAGCGTAAAACTATCTGTTGCTTGAAGCGATAGCAAAAGCAAGTGCAGATAGTTTAGCGGAAAAATAAGATAAATTTAGCAAAAGACTCATCAGGCTAGTCTTTTTTGTTACTTTTTTTGACGATGAAAAAAAGTAAAAAGAAAAAATTAAAAGTCTTTTTATAAAGAGATCCCTCGTCGCTGCGCTCTGTCGGCATGACATGCCGTTATAAATGAAAATGTCTTTCCGAATCCCGCTTTTGCGGGGTGAGGAATCTCAAAATAACTAATAGAAATATCATTTAAAAAGAGATCCCTCATCACTGCGCTTCATCGGGATGACATTGCGTTATAAATGAAAATGTCATTCCGAATCCCCAATTTATTGGGGTGAGAAATCTCAAAAATAAAACTAACAAAAGGATTGAGAATAAAGAGACCCTCATCACTACGCTCTGTCGGGATGTATCGAGATGCTTACAACGCCCGCACATAATCATAATAATTCCCTTTCAAGCCCTCAATGTTTTTTAACACCTCTTCTTTACTTATCCATTTTTGCAGTAAGGCAATTTCTTCGGGGCAAGAAATTTTCAATCCCGTTCTTTTTTCTATGGTTTTGACAAATTCGGTAGCTTCGGTAAGGGCTTCATGCGTTCCCGTATCCAACCAGGCAAAACCTCTGCCCAGTGGTTGTAAAAAAAGCTTTTCTTTTTCCAGATAGGTTTGATTCACACTGGTAATTTCCAATTCCCCGCGGGCAGAAGGACGTACGTTTTTTGCTATCTCCACAACCGAATTCGGATAGAAATACAAACCTGTAACCGCTTGATTGGATTTGGGCCTTTCCGGTTTTTCTTCTATGCTGATCACCTTCCCGTGAGAATCGATTTCCGCCACTCCGTAACGCTCTGGATCTTGAACAAAATAGCCGAATACCACCGCTTTTTCTTCCTCTTCCACTTTCCTGCGTGCCTCGCGAAGCATACCGGAGAATCCGGAGCCATAAAATATATTGTCCCCCAAGATCATACATACATTCTCCTCCCCGATAAACTCTTCGCCAATGATAAATGCTTGTGCCAGTCCGTCGGGGCTGGGTTGCTCGGCATAGGCCAATTGCAAACCGAATTGACTTCCGTCGCCCAATAATTTCTTGAAATTAGGCAAATCCTGAGGAGTACTGATGATTAATATCTCATTGATTCCGGCCAACATCAATGTAGAAAGCGGATAGTAGATCATAGGTTTGTCATATACCGGTAATAATTGTTTGGAAACCACTTTTGTAATGGGATAAAGACGCGTACCGGAACCCCCGGCGAGGATAATGCCTTTCATAAATTAATTTTTTATTAGACAAAGATAAAATATTTAAGCATATCAATTTTAGTATTGTTAAAATCAAATGAATATAACACATTATCAAAAAAAATTCATAAATTGTCAAATAGTCTCAAAAAAATCAGGATTTTATGCCTTTTTGTACTTATTCAGTGACATTCTGGCAAATCAAAACTGAGGGAATATTTTTTGTTGACTTAAAAGCGAACTTAAACATAAAAAAAATACAACTATGAAAACAGTGTACAGAATTTTAGGAAAAATTAAACATTGGTGGATGCCTTTCGTGGCAGGCCTTATTTTAGTAATCGCTTCTTTATTGATGATGTTCTATCCCGGATTTGCTTTTGCAGGTCTAGCCGTTTGGTTCGGATGGATGCTCTTTGCAATGGGAGGATTTAACTTTGTCTTTGCTATTCGAAGCCGAAAAGTATTTACCGGATGGATATGGTATTTATTCCTCGGTTTACTCGAAATGGGCTTAGGTGTCATGTTATTATTCCATCCTGCTTTGGCTGCACAAGCACTTATTGTTTATCTGGCTTTCTGGCTGGTATATTTGGGAACCATGAGAATGAGTTTCTCCTTTGTACTCAAAGAAATTGGAGATAAATACTGGTGGTTAAGCTTACTCGGAGGTTTTATCATGTGGTTATTAGCCTTTATTGTCCTCTTCAATCCCGTAGTAGGTGCTTTAACAACCGTATATTTTGTAGCCATTCCGATGTTTATCGCCGGTCTGTTGGCTATGCAATTCGGATGGACACTCAAAAAATTGGGTGTAAAAGAAATGGTAATCGAAGAAGAAATAATCGCAGAGTAGTATGGTTACATTAATTATCAAGAACCTTAAAGAGGTTGAATTGCCCTACCGGAAACAAGTCGAGGAAATCATTATGGACAAATACGATTTCTTTCAGAATTTGTTCAAAAAATACGACAAGGATTTAACCATGGAAGTGATTTTCAATCGATCGGCAGCTACCTATACCGTAAGCGCCTCGATTGAT
The DNA here is from genome assembly GCA_027061855.1 of Flavobacteriales bacterium. Classification (GTDB taxonomy): domain Bacteria; phylum Bacteroidota; class Bacteroidia; order Flavobacteriales; family Flavobacteriaceae; genus JALSPZ01. Next base: position 3,703 of record JAMOVT010000101.1, on the reverse strand, counting down.
CTGAAAAGTAAAAAAGTTTTGGTAGCCGAAGAAAATCGCGACCCGATTCGCGCAGTCACCAAACTGATGAATGAATTCAAAAAAGCCGTGAAAAGGCAATACGAACTCGAACGCAAGGATTACGAATACAAACGTAAAAACCGGCGTAAATAATGCCATAAAGCTGTCCGGAAACGGGCAGCTTTTTTTATTACATTAAAATATTTATTAGGGCGTTGCAAAAGCCTCCATACTCCAACTCCCGCGCTGCTTTTGCCGGGCTATCCGCTCTATCTTTTTTCTGCAAAAAAAGGATGCCGCTTCTATCCCTAACGCAAGGCCTAATCAAACAAAGACCAGGGATTCAAGTTTATACGTAAACTCCAATTTTCTTTGTTTTGAGATGAAGCATAAGCGCCATAACGGTAATATACTCCCAGCCCGAAACCTTTCATCAGTTTATATATTTCCACCCCCGATTCAAATAATCCGTTGCGCAAATCACTGCTTCCCGCATAGATGTTTTCATCCCAAGCAAATCCATAAGCCACCGCAGTAGTAAAGCGCAAATCTATTTTTTTGTTTTTGTAGATTTTGATTCCGTTAATCCGGTGAGAAAGATGTACGGAAGCGAGATAATTATTCAAAAACTCAAAATCCTTGACCGTTTCAAATGAATACGGATTGTTAAACATCAAATGCTGCCAGAAATAGCCTCCTTTATAGTCATTGAAATCCGCCTGAAACAATTGTTGAATACGCGGAGTTCCGAAAGTCATTCCCAATTGGATTTTTACATCCATATAATCTTTATTGAGATAAGTTTTTCTGAAAATTCCTTGCATTCCCGTTCGCAAATAATAGCGGCGGTCTGTCTGCCATTCGGGGATATTTCCTTCCAGTATCCAGCTGAATTTCGGATACCCGTTTTTGATTTTCCTTCTTCCCCTTTCTTCGAGAAGGTATTTGGAATGAGGTTCCCATAGCCATTTTATTTTCCATCGCGACAAATCATATTCCGGGAATTCTATCCGTCCGGGATGAAAGGGAAGAGCAAATTTGGATTCATAAAAACCTCTCGATGCCTGTAATGAGATTTGTGAATGTTGCGAAATCAAACTTGTAAAGTGCAAACTCACTTCTTTAAAAGCGGTAAATTTTTCCCAAGGATAATGATTAAAAACAGAGGTCAGCAGCGGCGGTTTTTGAACCGGTTCAAAAACCGCCGCCTTTTCCAAATCTCCGGTAAAAGAAAGACCGATATAAGTTTGCAGGCGATGAGAAATTTTGTAATCGGCACGGAAATGATATTTCCAGGCTTTATCCTTGGAGCCGTAAGCGGCATAGGCATTTAAAACCCACCGGTCTGAAAATCTTTCATTGGTGGTAAAATTGGTTTCCAGACGCAGGCCTTCGTATAAATTGGTATGAGTCAAACGGCTTAAATCCAAATCTACTATTCCCAAGGGCATTTTCCCGTAAATCAACCTCTTGTAACGCCGGATGTTCTTCTCTACATTTTCCGCTTGAAACATCGAGTCCATCGTTTTATAAGTATTTTTTTCACGCTTTGACAAGGTTTTTCCCAGCATTTTCGTCCAATAATCTTCTCCTTTTTGGGAAGCCCCCGGTTCGATCTGTAAACTGTAAAAAGGTTTTTTTGACTTTTTCCTAAAATCAATTTTTACAAGACTGTCGATAATTTTTGCATAAAGCACATCACTCGTTCTCTGGGGATTGGTATGCTTTATACTGTCCTCAGGAGAGGAATTACGGGGAGATTCCATTTCATTTCCCACTGTTAGCCCGGTAAAGTTTTTTGACATTCGTAAAATACTTCTTTGCAAAACGGGGATCCATAACTTTTGCGTGTCAAAATAGGCAAATTCATAAGTCGTTGTAATAATCAGCTGCCCCTTTGCTCTTAATTGTAAGCCTGCCAAGGCCAGGCTTTCGCTATCCAAAAACAAATCTCCGGTTATACCGGGTTTTTCTTTTTTTATAAAATGAATTTTGTAAAGTTGCCGCCCTTGTTTTTCTATGGTATCAACCAGTTTATACCGGTATTGAGCAAAGGATTTCTTAGAAAAAGGCCCTAAATACTCTTTAAAAATTATTTTATAATAATCATCATAAGGGCTTTTTCCCGAAAATTGCAATTGCAGAATCTCATACAAAGGATTTTTTAAACCCGCCGTGCGTGTGGCCAAAATCTTGTGACGAATCTCCCCCTCGCCTATTTGGTTTTCACTGAGTGTTTCCATCATATATAATTCCTTATTATCCAGATCCCGGCATAAATTGTATAAAGAGGAGTCAATGATGATTTTTTTCTCATTCTTGTGATAAATAGTAAGAGTATCGGGAATACAGCGAAGAGAATCACGATCGGCAGTCAGTTTAAAAAGAAAATAAGAAAGTGTAGTGATGGAAGTTTTTTGACGGCGATAATCATTTTGTTTTTTCCGTTTAATTGCTTGTTGTAAAAGAGCAATCGCCGGATTTCTCCCTTTTGCACGAAGATATACCTCTTGGAGTTTTTCTTTTACCGGAGGAAGAGATATGCTGTAAAAATCTTTGTTTTTATCGATTGGAACCGGCAAGGTCTCATAGCCCGTATAAGAAACCTTAAAAGTAGAGATTGTATCCGGCAATTTTAACAGGAACACCCCTTGTTCGTCTGTGGTTACTCCTTTCCATCCGGGAACATATACATTGGCAAAGGGCAAAATTTCACCGTTTTGCGCATCATACACGCGCCCTTTTATTTCATTATTTTGAGCTTTAAGGCTAAAAACCAGGCTTATCGTTAAAAAAAATAAAAAATTTTTCATGGAGTATTTTTCGCTTTCTTTGCCCAAAGATAGAGAATTTCATCAAGTGCCTGGCATAATTAAAATTTGTGTTAAATTTATGAAAAGCCTAAAATTTTTCATTATTTGATTGGCAATCAGTATTTTATTAAGAAAAACCATTAAAGGCGCTCACTTATAAATGTGAAAATCTTACATATTTTTTTTTATTAAAGAACGAAAATTATTTAATACATAAAATTATAAGATTTAAATTATTGATTTTAATGAATGTTTGAGGTTTTGTAATAATAAAAAAATTATTATATTTGCGAGGTAATAAAGAAAATTAATTTTTAAAAATTCAAAATTATGAACAAATCTCAATTAATTGAAGCAATGGCTCAAGACGCCGGTATTTCTAAAGCCGCAGCCAAAAAAGCATTGGAATCTTTCTTAGGAAACGTTGAAGATACTCTTGCAAAAGGAGGTAAAGTAGCTCTTATCGGTTTTGGAACTTTTTCTATTCAAAAACGTAATGCCAGAGACGGAAGAAACCCTTCTACCGGAGCCAAAATCAAAATCCCTGCAAAAAACGTAGTGAAATTTAAAGCGGGTTCTGCTTTTGATGCAAAAGTAAACTAAGCAGTAAAAAATACGAAACAAAAGATGCCTGATGTATTTTTTACTCAGGCATTTTTTAATGCGAATAAATATATTATGAAAAACCTTACCGGAAAACTTTTATTGGCCACTCCCGAACTATTGACCGATCATATTTTTAGTCAAGCGGTTATCCTTATCACAGAGCATAATGAAAAAGGAAGTATGGGTTTTATTCTCAATAAACCCACTCCTTTTATTTTGAGTGATTTTTTTCCGGATATGCCGGTGGGATTTCAATTATGGAACGGTGGTCCCGTAGATGAAGA
>JAMOVT010000100.1 GCA_027061855.1 Flavobacteriales bacterium | reverse complement strand
CTAAAATCTTGAGTGCGAAACCAAGGCCCTTTTTCAAGCACAACCACTTTATATCCGGCTTTAGAAAGTTCATAGATTACAGGTCCTGCGCCGGCGCCGCTTCCTACGATGCAAATATCAAATTCTTTATTTTTCATAATTGAGATAGGTCGGTAATAATGATCTCTTCTTTCTTTCTTGCCAGGAGTTTTAGATAGCTGTTTTTATTAGAGGGGCGAGGGGTGCCGGGGGTATGATGCAACCATTTCCAGCCTTTTTCATTTGTATTAACATGATAAAGCGGATCTAAAAGTAATGATTCAAAGGTAAGGGTCAATAATTTTGATGACCAAGAGGTGCCCCAAGAAGTGTCGAGAGTTTTAAAAAATACTTTTTGCTGCTGATTCTTTTTGAGCTCATGAAAATTTTGACCGAATATTTCCATAGCCGTTTCATTAATCCATTTCGTTCCGTTTATGAAATATTCCTGTTCGTCCGGGTCGATATTGGAATCGTTTAAAAAAGTATTGATATGCCTGTAAGTATTTAATTCTTTAACGGATGGAGAGCCGGGAACATCGGGAAAAAATCGCGAAAGATAATATTCCACTATTTCTTTTTGATGGGGTTTCAAAATCTCATTATGAATTTCGGTTGTTGAAGATGAGTCACAAGAGACCCACCACGGAATTTGAAGAAGAATTCCGGTAGCAGCTATTCTTTTGATAAATACTCGTCTGTTCATTTAATTTTTTTATGATAATAAATTTACAAAAAAAATCGCCGGAAAAGCCGGCGATTTTAAAAATATATGGAGTTATAGGATTATTTTCCACATTTTCCTTCGCCGCATTTCATTTCTCCTTTTTTAGGAGCATTTTTTTCTTTGAAAACAGCATATTCTTCTGCTGATATTTTTCCGTCTTTATCGGCATCAATTAAAACAAAAATTTCTTCATGTCCTTTTGCAAATTCGTCTTTATCGACAAAGTCGTTTCCATCTTTGTTTAACTTATCAAACATTCCACATTCGTCTTTTGTGATTTTTCCGTCCTTGTTTTTGTCTTTGGCATCAAATTCACTTTCATGGAATTTCATAAATTCTTCTTTGGTAACACTTCCGTCTTTATCTAAATCCATTTGAGAGTACATATCCACTTTGTTCTCAAACATTTCTTTTTCTGCTTCTTCTTCTTCTTTAGCCGCTTCTTTTTCAGCAGCAGGTTCTTGTTCTATTTTTTCTTCTTGTACTTCTTCTTTCTTGGAATTATCACTTCCACATGAAGTGAGGCTAACGAAGCCTAATAATAAAAGGCTTAAAAAGGTAATTTGTAAATTGATTTTTTTCATGGTTGTTATTTTTATGTTTAAATACAAATATATAATTAAAATATTGTAAGTCAGCAAATTGCTTATAATTTTTTTTTATAAGTCTTATAAATTATAATAATTTTGATTTTTCTTTATTTGTTTAACGATATTTTCCTTTGTTTTAGTATTCAATTTTAATTGGTAGCGATTATTTTTTTCCAATTCTTCCGGTGTTATTTTAAGAACCGCATCAATTTTTTTGGTTTGTTTATAAAATTTCTTACAATGAGAGCAATAGGAAAGATGAGTTTTATATTTTAGTTTTTTTAACCAAGGAATTTTCCCGTGATCTATCTCTTTCACGGTATAAAAGGTAGTTTGTTTGCAATCTAATATCACCCTGTCCATCCAGGATATCATGGTTTTTTTAATTTTCATTACTATAACCTTTTTTTTCGATACATTCTCTTATTTGTAATCTTGCCCGGTGCATGATTGTCCATAAATTATTAATGCTTATTCCTACTTCTTGACAAATTTCATCATTATGGGACTCATCAAGTATTTTCATTATAAACACCAGACGCTGTTTAGGGTTCAGGATTGATAAACAAAGTTGTAGAACTTTATGGAATTGGTCAATGTTGATTTCCGCATCGGGTTCCCAACTATGCGGGGCTCTGTTTTCCAACCAATGTCCTTTTAAAGCTCCTTCTTCTTCAAAGGGTAATTTATAAGAAGAAATATTTCGTTCTTTTTTCTTTGCCTCTTTTCTATAATAATCAATGATTCTTCTTTTCAAAATGGATATTAACCAAGTTCTTTCATTACTGTTCCCCTTGAAATGTTTCATAGATGATAATGCCGATAGGAAAGTTTCTTGCACGATATCTTCAGCGATTTCTTTTGAAGGCACCTTATATCTGACGTATGCATAGAGATAATCTCCATGTTTTTCCACCCATAGTTCGGGATTGAGCATAATTTTATGTTTTATGTATAAATAGTCGGAGAAGAGTATTTATCCTTACAAATTATTCTGAGGTAATTTCATAAACAGCTACTTTTCTTTTTTTCTTTTCCAAGTTGAAATTGAGCTCTTCTTTCAATTGTTGCAAAAGAACTTCGGGCGGACTGTAAATAAAATTCCAATCGTATTTTTTTTTATTTTTCCCTTTATATATGAAAGTAAATGGAGTAATATTGTTCAGAATGAGAAATACTTGCAAGGGAGTAGCATTGTCTATTTTTATACTGATATCGTTTTGTATATATTGAGCATCTCCCCTTTCATAATTATAGATATGAGAGTCAAGAAATTCCATGTCATTATTATCTGTAATAAAATATACTTCTTGTTCGGTTTCTTTTTTATGTATTTGATAAGAATGTTTTTTTTTCAAATACTTACGGATGATTTTTTTAAATAATTCGAGATCTTTAACTTTAGCTTTGAAACGAAAATGTTTTTGGAAACTTAGATCTTCAATATGATTTAGAGGGTAGTCATAGCTAAAAGATATAATATATTTTAAATTTCCTGAAAGGAAAAATTCATCTCCCGATTGATAAAAAATATTTTCTACTTGCGGGTCTTCATAAAAAAATAAATTCGTTTTGCTACAGGAAAACTCATTCCATTTTTCAGTTTTCTCAATTTCGTTTTTTTTATATTCAAATCGATGTAAATTTCCTTTATCATTTCCATAAATCTTTACAAACCTTTGTAAAAGACTAAGAGAAATTTCAGTAGGCTTTCCCTGCCAGATAATTTCTCCTTCGGGATTGAGCAAAAAACTATTAGGTATGGATTGAACTTTAAATGCGTCTTCGGTTTTTCTTTCATTATCAATCAAAGCATGGAAATGATAATTTTTTTTCTCTAAAAATTTTTGAATCTTGTATGAGGGTTCATTGGAAAGATAGACAAAAGTAACTTTATTATTAAACTGTTTTTGTAGTTCAATGGTATGAGGCATTGAACTAATACATGGAGCACACCAAGTTGCCCAAAAGTCAAGAAATATCAAAGGTTTTTCTTGCTCTGTTAGACTTAATTCATTGATAATATTATTATAATAAATTTTGTTTTCTTGACCATTTAAATGTAATAATAGGGATATGTTTAAAAAAATAGCTAAAAAAGTTTTCACAATAAAAATTTTTTATTAAAAAAGAAAAAATGTATCTTTGCAAAGATAACAATTAAATCAAGATCAAATGAAAAAAATCGCACTCTTATTAATTTTGGCCGTGACAGGTTTGACATACGCGCAAACCGAAGGTCCGTTGAATCCCGAACCGGGAAAATGCTATGTGAAATGTACAACTTCTCCCGAATTCAAAACTGAAACTGTGGAAATCATGGTGAAGCCTGCATATAAAGTATTAAGTGTTACTCCTCCTGTTTATAAAACAGTTACTGAAAAAGTATTAGTTAAAGAGCCTAGTAAAAAATATATTTACCATCCGGCTGTATATAAAACCGTTGAGGTTCCTTATATAAAAAAAGAAGCAGCCAGTAAATACAAAGTAATTCCTGCTAAATTCGGGAGTGACAGCAAAAGTTTGGAAGTTTATCCTAAAACTGGCAAATGGGAATATACCTCTTATGCCGATTGTCAATCTCCTAATCCTGATGATTGTAAGACGCTTTGTTTTGTTGAAAAACCTGCAGTTTTCAAGACGGTTCCTATAACCACTTTAATTGCAGATGCAAGTGTAGAGCAAAAAGCAATACCTGCAATAGAAGCTACTTACAAAAAACAAGTTGTAGCTAAACCGGCTTGGACGGAAGAAGTAGAAATTCCTGCACAATACGGTACTATCAAAAAACAAGTTGTAGCAGAGCCTGCAAAAGTGATTACAAAAGAAATCCCTCCTGTTTATAAAAACGTTAATAAAACCATTTTGGTGAAACCGGGAGGAATTACCACATGGGAAGAAATCGATTGTGGTTTGGTTAAACCAAATAAAATTAATATTAATTGGGCTTTGAACAGTGCCAAATTAAATCCTGCCGCCAAAGCGGAAATCGATAGAGTAATTGTAGTTCTTATGAAAGAAAAACCCAATGTAAAAATCGAATTGGCTTCTCACACAGACTCCAGAGGTTCGGATGCTTTCAATATGGAACTTTCTCAAAGAAGAGCAGATGCTATAAAAAGTTATTTAATCTCAAAAGGAATCAGTCCCGACCGTATTATTTCAAAAGGTTACGGTGAAACAAGATTGTTGAACAATTGTAAAAACGGAGTGAAATGTTCCGAAAGACAACATGCCGTAAACAGAAGAACGGAATACAGAATCATCGGAGATTAACTTCAATAAAAATTTTCATATTCAAAAGCCTCTCTTTTCGGGAGGCTTTTTTTATTGACTGAATTTTTTCCGAAAGTATACTTTTTGTAATTCCCTTTGAAGAATCAAGACGGTGAGTTCCCATTGTATATGCTCGGAGTTTAAGCTGTCAAGCTTTTTTTCGTCCAAATCTATTCTATAAAGAAGATTTTGAAAGGAATTAGGGGAATGAATCAAAAGCTCTTCAATTAATTGAAAGAATCGATATACAAGTTCTTTTTCATTTTGCACCGATTGAAGAATATCAGTATCGATTCCGGCAAGAATAAG
>JAMOVT010000099.1 GCA_027061855.1 Flavobacteriales bacterium | reverse complement strand
ATTGTTACCGACTCCAAGGGGAACAAATTTAAACGCATTCATGAAGTCATCTATTATGCTGACAAAGTGGGAGAACACGATCATCCTTCTGCCTTTGATTTTGACAAACGACCTTTGAATTTTTCCATTACCAAAAATGTACTGGGAATATTAACCAGTTTTGTATTGCTATTTGTGATTATGTACTTTACCGCAAAAGTATATCGTAATCCAAAAAAATTACCAAAAGGAATTGCTGCTTTTGTAGAGCCTATCATTATTTTTATTCGCGATGAAGTGGCTATTCCCAATATAGGGAAAGATAAATATGAAAAATACATGCCTTATTTATTGACTGTATTTTTCTTTATTTTATTTAGTAATCTTATCGGATTGATTCCCTTTTCTCCTTTTGGCTACAACCTTACCGGAAATATTTATATCACCTTTGTATTAGCGGTATTTACCTTTATCATTACCACTTTAAGTGGAAATAAACACTATTGGAAACATATATTGACACCGGATGTTCCAAAAGCTTTATGGCCAATTATGATACCAATTGAGATATTGAGTATGTTTACCAAGCCTTTTGCCTTGATGGTTCGTTTATTTGCCAATATTTTGGCCGGTCATACCATTATGATCAGTCTGGTTGCTTTGATTTTTATAGGGGGAACATTGGCGGTTGCGCCGGTATCGGGATTTTTTGTGATTTTTATGAGTTTTATTGAATTAATGGTAGCCTTTATTCAAGCTTATATATTTACAATTTTATCCGCCTTATTTATTGGTTTAGCGATAGAAGATCACGGACATGAAAATGAAGCGGAACATAAAGAACAAACAGCATAATAATTAATTTTAAAAATAAATATTAACCCTTAAAAACAATAAATTATGGGATCATTAGCAGGAATCGGCGCAGGATTGGCAGCAATCGGAGCCGGAATCGGAATCGGAAAAATCGGGGGGTCAGCCACAGAAGCTATGGCTCGTCAACCTGAATTTGCAAACAAAATTCAAACAGCTATGCTTATCGCAGCTGCACTTGTAGAAGGTGTTGCATTATTTGCGGTAGTTGTAGCTATGATTAAGTAATCCGAACATCGAAAGAAAATCTTAAACGGTTGGTTTAAGATTTTCTTTCTTATTGCTAAGAGTTAAAACAAAGGAATTAAAAACAAAACGATATGAACTTAACATCACCCGAAACGCTAATTTTTTGGATGACCTTATTTTTCATCATCTTCTTCTTGTTATTGAAGAAGTTTGCTTGGAAGCCTATTTTGAATGCGGTAAAAGAGCGTGAGGAGTCAATTGAAAACGCTTTGCTGGAAGCCGATAAGGCACGTGAAGAAATGGCACGCCTTAAAGCTGACAATCAAAAAATCTTAAATGAAGCACGTGCAGAAAGAGATCAAATGTTGAAAGAAGCGAAAGTTATGAAGGAACAAATTATAGCACAAGCAAAAGAAGAAGCCCAAAAAGAAGCTGCAAAAGAAATAGAAAAAGCCAAACAAGTGATAGAAAGCGAAAAACAAGCAGCTATCAAAGAGCTTAAAAACGAAGTGTCTGAATTGTCCATTAATATGGCCGAGAAGGTTTTGGGACAAGAACTCAAAGACAAAGACGCACAATTAAAATATATCGAAAAATTAGTTTCAGATATTAAATTGAATTAAGAAGAATGAACAAAGCTGCAAAAAGATACGCCAAAGCCCTGTTTGAACTGGCTGAGAATCAAGCTAAGCTCGATCAAGTCCATGCGGATTTAAAAAACATAAATGAAGCAATTGAAAATAATCAAGAGCTGAAGTCTTTGCTTACCAATCCTACTTTGACCAAAAAGAAAAAAACACAAATTGTGCAAAAAATTTTCGACGGCAAAATAGATGAGTTGACAGCAAAATTGATTCAATTGCTTGGAGAAAAAGATCGTTTGGACCTTCTTCCTGCTATTTACAAAAGCTTTGATTCACTATACAAACAAAAAAAAGGAATTGTCCAAGCTGTCATTACTACGCCAGTCGAATTGACAAGCCAATTGGAAAAAGAAATCTATCAAAAAATACAATCTCTTACAGGAAGCAAAGAAATCCAATTGAAAAAAAATATAGATCCTTCCCTATTGGGAGGTTTTGTCTTACAAATAGACGACTTAAAATATGATGCCAGCATATTGGGAAAATTGGCAAAAATCAAATCAAAATTAGTAGAAAATTAAACATATACAGATATGGCAGAAATAAAACCATCAGAAATTTCGGCAATCATCAAAGAAGAATTATCCGGAGTCTCATCAGAGGCTTCCTTACAGGAAACCGGAAAGGTATTACAAGTAGGTGACGGTATTGCCTTGGTTCACGGATTGAACAATGCACAATACGGCGAATTGGTAGAGTTTGATAACGGCACCGAAGGTGTAGTATTAAACTTGGAAGATGACAATGTCGGGATTGTAATTTTAGGTCCGTATTTAGATATAAAAGAAGGATCAAGCGTAAAAAGATTAAACCGGATCTTATCTATTCCGGTAGGCGAAGGCTTAATCGGACGTGTAGTAAATACATTGGGAGAACCTATTGACGGTAAAGGACCTATCCAAGGAGAAACCATTAACTTGCCTTTGGAAAGGAAAGCTCCGGGGGTAATCTTCCGTCAGCCCGTAAACGAACCTTTACAAACGGGTATCAAAGCAATTGATGCGATGATTCCTATCGGAAGAGGTCAACGGGAGTTGATAATCGGTGACCGTCAAACAGGTAAAACCACTGTAGCCATTGATACAATTATCAATCAAAAAGAATTTTATGATGCAGGAGAGCCTGTACATGCAATATATGTAGCGATCGGACAGAAAGCTTCTACCGTAGCTCAAATTCATAAAACATTGGAAGATGCAGGCGCTATGGCCTATACAACTATTGTAGCGGCAAATGCATCAGATCCCGCTCCTATGCAAGTATATGCTCCTTATGCAGGTGCTGCCATCGGAGAATATTTTAGAGATACGGGACGTCCCGCTTTGATTGTATATGATGATTTATCCAAACAAGCGGTAGCTTATCGTGAAATTTCTTTGTTGCTTCGTCGTCCACCGGGACGTGAAGCTTATCCCGGAGATGTTTTCTACCTACACTCCCGTTTATTGGAACGTGCGGCAAAAATTATTGATAATGATGAAGTGGCTAAAAAAATGAATGATGTTCCCGCGCCGCTTAAAGATAAAATCAAAGGAGGAGGCTCCTTAACCGCCCTACCTATTATCGAAACTCAAGCGGGTGATGTGGCTGCCTATATTCCTACCAACGTAATTTCCATTACCGACGGACAAATTTTCTTGGAGTCCGATTTATTTAACTCGGGAGTACGTCCTGCTATTAATGTGGGTATATCCGTATCACGAGTAGGAGGATCGGCACAAATCAAGCCCATGAAAAAAGTAGCGGGAACCTTGAAACTTGACCAGGCACAATTCCGTGAATTGGAAGCTTTTGCCAAGTTTGGTTCCGATTTGGATCCTATTACATTGAGTGTAATTGAAAAAGGGCGTCGAAATGTTGAAATATTAAAACAAAATCAACACGATCCTATGCCTGTTGAAGATCAAGTGGCTATTATTTTTGCCGGAACAAAAAATCTATTGAAAGATGTTCCCTTAGATAAAGTAAAAGAATTCGAAAGAGATTATTTGGATTATTTACATGCTAAATACCCTCATGTATTAAAGGAAATCAAAAGCGGTAAATGGAATGATGAAATTGCAGATGTTTTAACTAAAGCCGCTTTGGAAATTGCTGCAAAATATAAGCAGGACTAATTTCATTCCTTCATACTTTATTGAGGAAATATAAACAAAAAGAAAAATATGGCTAACTTAAAAGACATACGAACCAGAATACAATCGGTAAGCTCGACTATGCAGATAACCAATGCCATGAAAATGGTTTCTGCCGCCAAGCTTAAAAAAGCCCAGGATGCAATCGAAAGAATGCGTCCATATGCCGAGAAACTTACCGAGTTATTGTCCGGTTTGACCGCCTCTTTAGACAGTGATATGGGAGGAGCCTATGCGCAAGAACGTGAAGTGAAAAAAGTATTGCTTGTTCCCATTACTTCCAATAGAGGATTATGCGGGGCTTTAAACTCCAATATTATTAAGCAGACCGAGAAATTAATAGAGGATGAATATAAGGATAAAGAAGTAGAATTAATTACAATCGGTAAAAAAGCCTACGATGCACTTACTAAAAAATATCCTGTAATTGCAAACAAAAGTGATTTATATGATCATTTGGATTATGCTCATGTAGCTGAGGTTGCCGGTGAAATCATGAAAGATTTTGTCGATCAAAAATATGATAAAGTAATTTTGATTTACAATAGCTTTGTCAATGCAGCTACACAAAATGTTGAAACCGAACAATTTTTGCCGGTTAAAACCGAAAAAAGCGACTCTAATCTGGTGTTGGATTATATTTATGAGCCTTCGCAAGCCGAGATTGTGCTTGAATTGATTCCCAAATCTTTGAAAACACAGTTTTATAAAGCAATTAGAGATGCATGGGCGTCGGAGCATGGTGCGCGTATGACCTCTATGCATAAAGCAACGGATAATGCCAAGGAAATGAAAGATGAGTTGACCTTGCAATATAACAAAGCAAGACAGGCTGTAATTACCGGAGAAATTCTAGAAATCGTAAGTGGTGCCGAAGCACTAAAAAATAGTTAAACAGAAAAATTAAAATTTAGATATAATGTCACAACAAAAAGGAAAAATATCTCAAATTATCGGACCGGTTATCGATGTGGTTTTTGAGGGTGAAAATGTAGACTTGCCCAAAATTTATGATTCCATGTCAGTTACACGTCCGGACGGACAAGAAGTAATACTTGAAGTCCAACAACATACCGGAGAAGATACCGTTAGAACCATTGCTATGGATGCTACCGACGGTTTGAGCAGAGGACAAGAAGTTACTGCATTGGGAGCACCCATAAAAATGCCCAAAGGGAAAGTATATGGACGTTTGTTTAATGTAATCGGAGAACCTATTGACGGAATGGAGCCTATGCCCAAAGACGGTGATAATGGTAGCCCGATACATAAACCTGCGCCTAAATTCTCAGAACTTTCGACCTCAACAGAACCTTTGTATACAGGAATTAAAGTAATTGACTTGATCGAACCTTACTCAAAAGGGGGAAAGATCGGTCTTTTTGGAGGAGCAGGAGTAGGTAAAACGGTATTGATTCAAGAATTAATTAATAATATTGCCAAAGGACACGGAGGTTTATCCGTATTTGCCGGAGTAGGAGAACGTACTCGTGAAGGAAACGATTTGTTACGTGAAATGCTTGAAGCCGGTATCATCAAATACGGAGATGAGTTTATGGAAGATATGGAAAAAGGCGGATGGGATATCAGTAAAATTGACCGTAAAGCCTTAGAAGAATCCAAAGCTACCTTTGTTTTCGGTCAGATGAATGAGCCTCCCGGAGCACGTGCACGAGTTGCTTTATCCGGATTGACCATTGCCGAATATTTCCGGGATGGAGCGGAAGACAAATCAGGACAAGGAAAAGACGTTTTGTTCTTTATTGATAATATTTTCCGTTTCACACAAGCGGGTTCCGAAGTGTCAGCCCTTTTGGGACGTATGCCTTCTGCAGTAGGATATCAACCTACTTTGGCTACTGAAATGGGTGCTTTGCAAGAACGTATTACTTCGACAAAAAACGGTTCCATTACTTCCGTTCAAGCGGTTTATGTACCTGCGGATGACTTGACTGACCCTGCACCGGCTACAACTTTTGCCCACTTGGATGCTACCACGGTATTGTCTCGTAAAATTGCCGAGTTGGGAATTTATCCTGCGGTAGATCCGCTTGATTCCACTTCGCGAATTTTGACTCCCGAAATTGTAGGGAAAGAGCACTATGAAACGGCACAACGTGTAAAAGAAATTTTACAACGTTATAAAGAACTACAAGATATCATCGCTATTTTGGGTATGGAAGAATTGAGCGAGGAAGATAAATTGGTTGTACACAGAGCACGACGAGTACAACGTTTTTTGTCTCAACCATTCCACGTTGCCGAGCAATTTACCGGTATTCCCGGTGTTTTGGTAGATATTAAAGATACGATCAAAGGTTTCAATATGATTATGGACGGTGAATTGGATCATCTACCCGAAGCGGCATTCAACTTAAAAGGAACTATTGAGGAAGCCATTGAAGCCGGAGAAAAAATGTTGGCAGAAGCCAAATAATTAAAATAACAGCAAACATGAAAGTAGATATAGTAACCCCCGATGGCGTATTATTTTCCGGAGAAGTGGAAGCAGTAGCTGTTCCCGGTGTTAACGGAGATTTTATGATATTAAATCATCACGCTCCTATTATTTCCATACTTCAAAAAGGAAATATACGTTTGATCGGTGAAAATATTACTATCGAAGACGAATTGGCAGATAAATTTACCCTTAAAAAAGAAGAAATTATTCTTCCGATTCAATCCGGAACTGTAGAAGCCAAAAACAATAAAGTGATTATTTTAGCCGAATAATACTATTTTATCATAGAAAAAAAAAGCTTGCCCGATCAGGGCAAGCTTTTTTTATTGAATATTATTAAAAATCATCGTAATATTTTTTTAACATTTGCAGATAGTAAATTTAAATTACATGATTTTTGTCAATATAATAAAAATGAAGGCTTATCCTTTGCTTTTGTATAGATAGGAGATATTTTTTTTATATGTTTGTTATCTACTAATCAAAACAAATTTTAATTATGAAAGAAAAACATGTTTTTCTCAGTTTCTTATTTGTCCTTTTTTCATGGACAATGAGTGCACAATACACCGTACACGGTGTTGTAACTGATGACAATGGAGACCCGGTTCCGGGAGCCACAATTATTATTATCGGAACAAATCAAGGAACAAGTACCGACTTTGACGGAAACTACACTTTGGAAGTTAAAAAAGGAGATAAGTTGAAATTCTCCAGTGTTGGCTATAAACCCGTTATTGTCGAGATGGACG
Organism: Flavobacteriales bacterium; assembly: GCA_027061855.1. Lineage (GTDB taxonomy): Bacteria > Bacteroidota > Bacteroidia > Flavobacteriales > Flavobacteriaceae > JALSPZ01. Next base: position 196 of record JAMOVT010000099.1, on the reverse strand, counting down.
GCGCCGAAAAAGTTGATGTGGTATTAACAGCCGGTGTAATGCTTGATGAGGTGGTTTTAACCGGTAACCGTTCAAAACCCAGAACCGTACTTGATTCTCCTGTTCCCATTGATAATATAAACTTCAAAGAACTGGAAGAAAGCGGAAAAGTACAAGTAGAGGAAATGCTCACTTATAAAGTACCCTCTTTTAATTC
>JAMOVT010000098.1 GCA_027061855.1 Flavobacteriales bacterium | reverse complement strand
GTTCAAAACCCAGAACCGTACTTGATTCTCCTGTTCCCATTGATAATATAAACTTCAAAGAACTGGAAGAAAGCGGAAAAGTACAAGTAGAGGAAATGCTCACTTATAAAGTACCCTCTTTTAATTCACAACCTCAACCGATTTCTGATGCAACCGCACATTTTGACCCTGCTGATTTAAGAGGATTAGGGCCCAGTAGAACACTGGTTTTAATTAACGGAAAACGTAAAAATCAATCCGCCCAAATTTATTTGAACGGTACCCCGGGTAAAGGAGAAGTCGGGATCGATTTAAAAAGTTTCCCCAGTAATGCCATTGAACGCATTGAAGTATTACGTGACGGTGCTTCTGCCCAATACGGGTCGGATGCAATTGCAGGGGTAATCAATATTATTTTAAAAGAAAATGCCCAATTTACCGAAGTAAACTCTATTGCAGGTATAACCTCTCAAGGAGATGGTTTTAAAATGGGAGTGGATGTCAATTCTTCTCATAATCTGGGAAAAGGAAAAGTAAATATCAGTTTTGAACATTACCAACAGGAGATAACCAATCGTGCCGGAGAGCCGGGCAGAAGAGATTTGCCTCCTCCTCCCGATGTAGCCGATTATGGTAATGATCCGAACAATCCGGATTATATCAAAGAAGTGGCCTATTATACCAATTTATTGGATTGGGTTGACAGACATCCTGATTTGGGAATGATTGTGGGGCAACCGAAGTTGAATAAAAATTCAATTCTATTAAATCTTACTTATCCTGTGGGTGAACATAGTGAATTTTATACTTTTCATACTTTTACCGAAAGAAAAGGAACCAGTTTTGCTTATTATCGCGTGCCTTATTGGAGGCAAGATGTTCATGAGGCCGAATTTCTTACTCCTTATGAAAGTTTTGTTGGATACCATCCGACTTTTGAAACCGAAGTACTCGACAATATGAACGTGGCGGGAATCAAATTTCCCCTTATGGATTTTGGTGCCGATTTCAGTTTGACTTATGGTCGTAATTATGTTGATTATACCGTTAATAATTCGGTTAATCGTGCTTATTTAGCTGATCACGGAACTTCTCCCCGTACTTTTCATCCGGGAGGTTATGCTTTTAGTAACGTAATCGGAAACCTTGATTTCAGCCGCACTTTTAATGATAAAATAAGTACCTCGTTCGGTTTTGAATATAAAAAGGAATTTTATAAAGGGCATAAAGGAGATGAATTTTCTTATTATAAATCGGGCTCCGATTCATTTGCGGGTATCAAGGATGAGGAAGCAATGGATGTAAACAGAACAAATATTGCTGCTTATTTCGGGTTGGATTATGATGTAACCGATAAATTACTTTTCGGAGGGGCTATTCGTTATGAAGATTTTTCCGATTTCGGCTCGAATACTTCATGGAAATTAAATACGCGTTATAAAGTAACGGATAATTTTACACTTAGAGCTTCTGCCAGTACCGGTTTTAGAGCCCCTACTTTGCATCAACGTTATATCCGTTTGACACAATATATCATTGTAACCGGAAATCCCGATCCTCAGTTGCAAGGAACTTTACCTAATGATGATCCTGCCGTTGTGGGTTTAGGTGTACCTAAATTACATGCAGAAACTTCCGAAAATTATTCTTTTGGTGGAACTGCCAAAGTAGGAAAAATGAGTATCACAGCCGATATCTATCATATCAAAGTGAAAGATCGGGTTTTATTCTCATCTCAAATTCAGTCGGTTGACGGAAATCTTGACGGATCAGATCCCGTAGAGCAAATTTTAATTGATAATGATGTACTTGCCTTACAATTCTTTATCAATGCCGTGAATACCAAAACTACCGGTGTGGATGTGGTATTGGATTATCCGAATATTGCAGTTGGTGAAGGAAAAATGGGATTGAATTTGGCGATGAATTTCAATAAAAATGAAATCGACGGAGAAGTGGCCAATCCGCCTATCTTGGAGCAATACGGATATGATATTTTCAATCATAGAGAGGCCATGCGTATTACCGATGCACGACCTAAATCCAAAATAGCATTGACCACAACCTATAAATACAAGCATTTCAACTTTGCCCTAAATAATACTCGTTTCGGGGAAGTAACTGTTCCCAGTGAAGACGGATTAAACGATCAAGTGATGTCACCGAAAGTGGTAACCGACTTTATGATGGGTTATGAATTTTCCAAACGATTTGAAATGAGTTTTGGTGTTAATAATGTTTTTGATGTTTATCCCGATGTATTATGGGACGGAACCAATGGACATCCCGATTTGAGAAGTGCAGGAGGAAGATTTCGTTATAGTACCGAGGTATCTCAAATGGGAATCTTAGGACGGAATTATACTTTGAGATTTAAAATGAAGTTCTGATATATTATTTGTCTTAATGTTTAATCGAAAAAGCGGCTTGGAAACAAGCCGCTTTTTTTGTATATTACACTGATTACAAATTATTTATCATTAAAATATACTGCTATGAAAAAAATTCTTTTATTCACTGGCGATTTTGCCGAAGACTATGAAACCATGGTGCCCTTCCAAATGTTACAAATGTTGGGATATGAAGTACATGCCGTTTGCCCGGATAAAAAAGCGGGAGAAACGGTAAAAACAGCGATTCATGATTTTGAAGGAGACCAAACTTATTCCGAGAAACCGGGGCATAACTTTACGATTAATTATGATTTTGACAAAGTCAATCCCGAAGATTACGCCGGACTCGTAATAGCCGGAGGCAGAGCTCCCGAATATTTACGACTCAATGAACGGGTACTTGAAATCACACGGGATTTTTTTGCTAAAAATAAACCCGTTGCAGCTATTTGTCACGGTCCCCAAATACTCTCGGCAGCTGGCGTATTAAAAGGACGTAAAGCAGCTGCTTATTATGCCGTAGGTCCGGAAGTAAACCTGGCCGGCGGGGAATTTCAAAATATTCCGGTAGATGCCGCTTTTGTGGATGGAAATTTGGTTACCGCTCCCGCTTGGCCGGCACATCCCGCTTGGATAAGGGAATTTGTGAAAGTACTCGGAGGAAATCCGGAGGCCTAAAAATTTATTTATCAAAATGATAGGTAATTCCAAAGATGATCCAGCGTCCGGGCATTTTGATATAAGATAAGTCCCTGTATTCTATATCAAACAGGTTTTCTATTTTTAATTCAAAGCTTGTATGATTATAAACTTTGCTCATTTTGAGATGAGTTAAAAAATAGGGTTTGTAGTCAAATAATTGATATTCTTGATTGATATAGTCCAAGTATTGTCCTTCACGTTGCTTATAAATTAATTGCCAAGAAGTTTCCATGCCATAGAAAAATTTATGAATTATTTCTCCCGTAAATTTGTGTTTGAGATAATCTAAGGCGTATTTTGAGATTAAATTTTCGTTTTCTTCTTTATTCATATCCAAATAGGCATAAGAAAAAGCTATTTTTTTGACAAAATATTCCGGTTTGAATTTTTTTCCGGCTGAAAATTCCATTCCGTACGTATTCAGGTTGGTTAAGTTTTCGGTATGCCATTTTTCCTGCGGGTCTGTTTTGATCCAATCAATCGTATTGATTCCTTGGCGATAAAAAAGAGACAAATTACTTGAAAATCCCGGGTTTTTATATTTAATTCCGGTTTCATATGTGACAGATTGTTCGGGTTTGAGATCAGGATTTCCGGTGTTTGAAGGTCCTTCATAATACAAATCCGTGAATGTAGGTAAACGCACAGCTGAGTTTATACTGAGGTATTTCGTCCATTTATTGCCGGTATGGTTGATAAATATACCACCGGACGAATAGAGTTTGTATTGACTATTATATAAAAAATTTATTCCTGCCCCTACTTGGTAATTTTCCCATTTTTTTACTTGATTTACAATAATAGAAGTATAAAATCTTTGGTCGTATTTTGTATATATTCTTCCATCCTTTTTTTCAATAGGCATATCCAGAGGTTTTCCTAATACATTGCTCCATATCTCTTCGTTTTTTAACATCAAATGTAGATTGGTTTTACCGTATTTCGATTGAAAACCGGTTTTTATTCCTCCCGCTATATTTTGAGTTTTATGATAATTTGGTCCTCTGTAATAAAAACCGGGGGCATATTGAGCAGTGTCTTGATTCGAGATATAATAACCGTCGCGATATTTATAAACACTTTCCCGGAAAAGTTGGAATTCGTCAAAATGTAACCGGTAAAGGAGATAAGGTTTCCACAGGATTTTCTTGCCGATTTTTTTAGAAATACTTCCTGAAAAGCCTTTTGTTTTTTCATATTGCCAGGGATATTTTGAAGTATAAAAACTATTTGCACCAAAATCTTTTTGATGATAGCCCAGCTGAATATTTACCGGATGGTTTTTGGTTTCTATTTTGATGTTTAAGAAATCTTTTATGCTGAAAAAATCGGTGTTGTTAATAGAATCCTTGGTTAAATAACCATTGGAACGTTGATAAGTTAATCCGTTGAAAACAGAAATTTTATCATTGGTATGTCTTATGTTCCAATCGGTTTTTAAATAACCGTATTGCCCGATTTTTATTCCTGTTTCCGCTTGATTTGTCTGCGGATTTTTGGTGATTATATTGATGGCTCCACTATATGCATTTACTCCAAAAGATTGCCCGGAAGCACCTTCTAATATTTCTATTTTTTCGATCATACTGACATCTACCGGAAGATCCAAGGTATGATGCCCGGTTTGCGGATTATTAAAAGGAATACCATTTAGCAGTATTAATACCTGATCAAAATTTCCTCCGCGAATGCTTATATCCGATTGCACACCTTTGTCTCCTCTTGTACGGATATCTATACCGGCAATTTCTTCTAATAAATCATCTAAATTTTCTATGTTTTTTTGCTTTATGTCTTGGGCGGTGAGTATAGTTATGGTCTTGGGAATTTCTGCGATAGAGATATTTTTTCCGTATCCTGAAATTGTGATAGAATCCAAAGCTTCCTTCGATTCAAAATCCTGTGCATTGACAATTATTATTTGTAAAAAAAACAATAAAACTATTTTTTTCATTCTTCGGTTTTTTGGTGACGCAAGATAAAATAAAACTGCTTATTTTTGATTAAATTTTTTATCAATAATGTTTATAAAAAATATTCTTTTATCTGTTTATGCTTATTTGAAAAGTTTCAAATATTTGTTTTCTTTATGGAAATATGTGCTTTTACTTATTTTTTTGATTATTGTATTTTCATTTCCGGTTTATATAACAGATAGTTTTTTTAAAATATTAATGCCTTATTTTCCTTATTTTAAATTGGAAGAATATGAACGGGATTTCATTTTTATGATGTCCTCTCTTTCAGGTTTTGTATTATTACTGATATTGTCTCCTGTTTTTTCTATGGTTTCGGAGGAGATTTTTCATAAACTTTCGGGAACAGTCTATCGTTTTCCATTTCTTCAATTAATAAAGGACATCATACGCGGAATCAAAATCACCATACGAAATTTAATTTTTGAATATCTGTTTCTAATGGGTTTGGCTTTATTAGTTTTTATTTTGCCGGACTATAAAATTATCACTGTTTTTGCCTGGGTGCTGAATATGCTTGTTACGTCTTATTTCTTTGGTTTTACCTTACTGGATTATGCCATGGAAAATCAACGTATGAGCTATAAACAATCCGTTGAATTTGTTAGAAACCATCCCGGTTTGGCCATTGGCTTGGGGCTTATATATTTTCTTATGATTCATCTTAACGATTTGCCGCAAATACGCCAAATGTTTGGAGAATATGAACTATATTGGACAGGGTTTGGGGAGGCACTGGTGGCTTTTTTAGGGGTAATAGCCGGAAGTATAGTATTGTATAAAATTATACAAAATAAAGAAAAAGAAGAAGCTGATTTTTAATCCGGGGGAAATCTCTTTTGTTTCTCTTTTTTGATTATTTTTGGGTAAACTTCTATTATGAACGAACAGTTATTTTTTATTTTGGCTCTTTTGATCGGTTTATTGACCGGGTTTTTTGCCGGTTATATGTGGTTTAGCGGACAGATGAACAAGGAAAACAAAAGATTAAAAGACGAAATAAAGCGATTGAAAAAAAGAAATAAAAAATCGATATAGAGATGATGGATCAGACAATGATTATTATATTATCTGTTTTGGCCGGTTTAATCCTTGGTTTGATTATCGGTTTTTTATGGAGTAATCAGAAAAATCAGATAAAAATTCTGTCTTTCAAAGACGATATTGCTCGATTGGGAAATGAAAAACAACAAATAGAATCCGAAATTGAAAGAGAAAGATTGGAGTGGGAGAAACGTTTATTGGAAGAAAAGAGTCAATTCAAAGAAATTTTTGATAAAGAAAAAAATCAATTGCTTCAAGAATTAACGGCCAAAGAACAAGAGCTGAAATATTGGAATAAGAAATGGGAAATGGAGCAAGCCCATTTCAAGGAAAAAGAAGAAAAATTCAAACAGGAATTTGAAAATTTGGCGCAGAAAATTCTGGATGAAAAAGCGGAGAAATTTACTCGTCAGAATAAGGAAAGTTTGGATACGATACTGAATCCGTTTACCAAGGCCATCAAAGAATTCAAATCAAAAGTAGAAGAAACCGAAAAACATAGTCACGGGAGGCATGAGGCTTTATATGAACAGTTGAAACAATTGAAAGAACTCAATCAGCAACTTAGCCAGGAAGCTTTAAACCTGACCAAAGCCCTGAAAGGGGAGAGCAAGACGCAGGGCATCTGGGGAGAAACCATCCTCAATAATTTACTTGAAAAATCGGGATTGGAAAAAGGACGGGAATATTTTACTCAACAAAATTTTACAGTAGAAAAAGAGGGTAAACAAACAAGATATCAACCCGATGTTGTGATCCAATTGCCTAATAACAAAAAGATGATTATCGATGCCAAAGTTTCCTTAACCGCTTATGAGAAATATGTAAATGCAGAAGATGAACAAACGGCAAAAGCAGCTTTAAAAGATCATGTACGTTCTATAAAACAACATATAGACGGACTGCAAAAGAAAAATTATGAGGATTTGCTCAAAGGAGAAAGTCCGGAATTTATATTGATGTTTATTCCCATTGAAACCGCTTTTTCATTGGCCTTAAAAGAAGATCCGGGATTGTATAATTATGCCTTTAAATTTAATATTGTGATGGTCACCCCTTCCACTTTATTGGCTACTTTAAAAATTGTAGATAATATGTGGACTAACGAGCGACAAACCCGTAATGCCGTAGAGATAGCGGATCAAGCCGGTAAATTATATGATAAATTTCACGGATTGCTTGAAGATTTACGAACCGTCGGCATACGTTTAAGCAGTGCACAAGAAAGTTATCACAATGCCATTAAAAAATTGCAATCCGGAAGAGGAAATCTTTTGGGGCAGGTAGAAAAATTAAAAAAATTGGGAGCCAAAGCCAAGAAACAATTACCTCCGCCGGACGAAGAATAATTTTTTCTTTTTTTCATTGTTATTTTAAAAAACTCTTTACCTTTGCCCTAAATAAAAACAGGGGTGCTCTAAAAAATTACGAGCTGAGATCATACCCGTAGAACCTGGAACAGGTAATGCTGTTTAGGGACGTTTATCTCAACCTACCCATTGTTTTTATGTAGTATTTAATCACATAAAAAACTAAAAACAATGAAAAAATTATTCGTATCACTATTGATTCTTACATATATGGGAATCAATGCACAAACTTTCAAATTGGCCGGAACGGTTAAAGACGATCAAGGAAAATTATTATCAGGCATAACGGTTAAAATCATTGAGGAAAATCTTCAAACGCAGACCGACGAAAATGCCTATTTCGAATTTGAATTAAAAAAAGGAAATTATACTTTGCTGATTTCAGAGCCGGGTTACAAAGTGTATCGTTCTAAAATTCACTTAACTAAACATACATATATCGAAATTTATCTTTATCCGGATACCGTTCCTCTGGACGAAGTAGTGATCTATTCGGTCAAAGCGAGTAAAGATATGCCCGTGACTTATACCGATATTAAAAAAAAGGATATTGAAGAACAAAATTTAGGGCAAGACATACCTTATTTATTGGATTTCACCCCTAGTGTAGTCACTACTTCCGATGCGGGAGCAGGTGTGGGGTATACCGGAATTAGAATCAGAGGAATCAGTCCGCAACAAATCAATGTGACACTGAATGGAGTTCCATTAAACGATCCGGAATCGCATGGAGTGTATTGGGTGGATATTCCCGATTTTGCCGCCTCGACCGAAAGTATCCAAATTCAGCGGGGAGTGGGAACTTCAACATTCGGGACCGGTGCTTTTGGAGCGGCAATAAGTTTAACCACAGATCAAATAAATAAAGAGCCGTTTGCTCAAATACAAGCATCGGCAGGATCTTTTAATACGCAAAAATATAGTATAAAAGGAAGTACCGGATTACTAAATAATCATTTTGAATTCACCGGAAGATATTCCAAAATTAAATCTGACGGCTATATAGATCGAGCCCGCTCGGATATGTCTTCTTATTTTTTGTCGGGAGCCTATAAAGATGAAAAAAACACTTTAAAAGCTATTTTTTTCGGGGGGGAAGAAGAAACCTATCAAGCTTGGTATGGAGTGGACAAACAAACCTTGGAAACAAATCGCACTTTTAATTATGCCGGGGCGATTTATGATGCTAATTGGAATATCATCGGTTTTTATGATAACGAAATTGACCATTACAAGCAAGATCATAGCCAATTGCATTATGAATACCGTGTAGCGGAAAATCTAAAATTAAACCTCACAGCACACTATACTTACGGCAGGGGATATTATGAACAATACAAACAAGACAGGGATTTTGCCGACTATGGCTTGACTCCCATTCAAATTAATGGAGTGGTTATTGATAAAACAGATCTTATCCGAAGAAAATGGTTGGATAACGATTTTTACGGATTGATTGCTTCCACTACTTATACTTCGGATGATATGCGAGTGATTCTGGGAGTTGCTGCAAATGAATACGACGGAAGACATTTCGGACGGATAATCTGGGCAAGGTATGCTTCCGACAGTGAAATAGATGAGGAATATTATAGAAATACCGGAGAGAAAAAAACAGTAAGCGGTTTTGCAAAAAGTATTTATAATATTACCGATGATTTAAAGCTTTATACGGATATACAGTTTAGAAACATTAACTATACAATTGACGGAACCCTCGATTATAATTCGCCTTTTTACATAAAAGACGATTTGTTTTTTGTCAATCCGAAAATCGGTTTGATGTATGAAATAAATTTCAATCAACAAGCCTATATTTCTTTGGCTCAGACACATAGAGAGCCAAATCGTGACGATTATGTAAACAATCCGGTAACCTTACCCAAATCCGAGACATTAAACGATATAGAAGCCGGTTGGAAATACAGAACCGAAAAGACAAATTTTGAAGCTACCGCTTTCGGAATGTTTTACAAAGACCAATTGGTTTTAACCGGTCAAATCGATAATGTAGGAAATCCCATAAGAAAAAACGTAGGAGAAAGTTACCGTATAGGAATGGAAATTCAAGGAGGGTATCTCTTGAATGAGAAATGGCAATTCTCAGGAAACATCAGTCTGAGTAAAAATAAAAACAAAGATTATTTTGAGATAGAAAACGGCCTTCCGGTTTCTTATGGAGATACCAATCTTACTTATTCCCCTGAAATAGTAGGAGCGGCAATCATTCAATGGAAACCGGTGAAAGAATTAAATATAAAATTATATTCAAAATATGTAGGAGAGCAATATATGGATAATAAAAACACGCCCGAATCAAAATTGGATGCCTATTTTGTCGAAAATGCATTGATTACTTACCAAATTAAAGGGAAAAATTTATTTGATAATGTTCAATTGCAACTCAAAATAAACAATTTATTCGACACTCAATATGTTTCTAACGGCTATATGTGGGGAAGTACAGCTTACTATTTTCCTCAGGCGGGCAGGAATTTTTTGGCCGGGATAAATATCAAATTTTAAGGGCTTGATATATTTCAAAAAAATAGTATCTTTGCATCATTATAATTTGATTGACCAACCACACAAACTATAATAACCCGAAAGAGCTGCCGGCAACGGCAGCTCTTTCTATTTTGTGTAAATTTAGCGCTTGACTATTTGTGCTAAAACCGTATCTTTGCATATTATTTATTTGAAATTGAGAAGAGATGAGCAAAATTAAAATCACTTTACCCGACGGATCGGTAAAAGAATTTGACAAAGGAACCACTCCCTATGAAGTGGCTAAATCCATAAGTGAGGGCTTGGCGAGAAATGTTATTTCGGCTAAATTTAACGATAAAACAGTCGAAGTTTCAACACCGCTAACCACAGATGGGAATTTAACTTTGTTTACATGGAACGATCCCGAAGGAAAAAAAGCTTTTTGGCATTCTTCTGCCCATCTCATGGCACAAGCCATTCAAAAATTTTATCCCGAAGCCAAATTGACTATCGGGCCGGCAATAGACAACGGTTTTTATTATGATATCGATTTCGGAGACAAAAGTTTCTCCGAAAAAGACTTTGAAAAAATCGAGAAAAAAATGCTCGAAATTGCCAAAGGAAAACATGAATTTAGCTTACGGGAAGTATCAAAGAAAGATGCGCTTGATTTTTATAAAAAAGAAAACAATCCTTTTAAAATCGAATTGATCGAAAACTTGGAAGACGGCGATATCACTTTTTGCGACCATGATGATTTTACCGATTTATGCCGTGGCGGACACATTCCCAATACAGGATTGATTAAAGCCGTAAAATTGCTCAATGTAGCAGGAGCTTATTGGCGCGGGGATGAAACGAAGCCTCAATTGACACGGGTATACGGGATTTCTTTCCCCAAGCAAAAGCTGTTGAAAGAGTATCTTGAAATGCTCGAAGAAGCCAAAAAACGCGATCACAGAAAATTAGGTAAAGAGCTCGAACTATTTGCTTTTTCCAGTAATGTGGGACAAGGATTGCCTTTGTGGCTACCCAAAGGAGCCGCATTGCGTGAGCGTTTGGAAGATTTTTTAAAAAAAGCGCAAAAAAAAGCCGGATATCAAGGAGTGGTTACCCCACATATCGGCCATAAAAATTTGTATCTCACTTCGGGACATTATGAAAAATACGGTGCCGATAGTTTTCAGCCGATAAAAACTCCCAAAGAAGGAGAAGAGTTCTTATTAAAACCGATGAACTGTCCGCATCATATAGAGATTTTTAAAACCAAGCCGTATAGTTACAAAGATTTACCTGTGCGTTTTGCCGAATTCGGTACGGTTTACCGTTATGAACAAAGCGGGGAGTTACACGGACTCACTCGTGTACGAGGCTTTACACAAGATGATGCACATATTTTTTGTACCCCTGACCAGTTATTAGATGAATTTAAAAAAGTAATCGATTTGGTAATCTATGTTTTCGGTTCCTTGGGATTTGAAGATTTTACCGCCCAAGTTTCTTTACGGGACAAAGAAGACAAGAGTAAATACATCGGTAGTGATGAAAATTGGGAAAAAGCCGAGCAGGCCATACTTCAAGCGGCTCAAGAAAAAGGACTTGATTACAAAATAGAATACGGAGAAGCGGCTTTCTATGGTCCTAAATTGGATTTCATGGTAAAAGACGCTTTGGGAAGAAGTTGGCAACTGGGAACCATACAGGTGGATTATAATTTGCCTGAACGTTTTGATTTGACCTATACCGGAGCGGACAATAAATCACATCGTCCGGTGATGATCCATAGGGCACCATTTGGTTCCATGGAACGTTTTATCGCTATTTTATTGGAGCATACCGGAGGTAATTTGCCCTTATGGTTGACTCCCGAGCAAGTTATTATTTTACCGATTAGCGAAAAATATGAGAAATATGCGAAAAATGTTTTAAATTTGCTCCAAAATTCCGATATTCGCGCCACGATTGATAATCGTAACGAGAAGATAGGGAGAAAGATACGTGATGCCGAAGTGATGAAGACTCCTTATATGATTATTGTAGGAGAAAAAGAAGCTGAAAGCGGCATGGTTTCTGTTAGAAAGCACAAGGAAGGAGATATAGGAAGCATGAGTATAGACGAGTTTATTTCCCGTGTGAAAGAAGAGGAAACCAAGGATATCAAACAATTTGAATAGTAACCCATAAAAATATAGAACAATAGCAATACGTAGAAGACGCAGTAGAAGACCGGGTAGAGTCATAAAGAAAAACCCGCATCGTATCAACGATGAAATCACCGCCAGAGAAGTAAGATTGGTAGGTGATAATGTCGAAGTAGGAATTTATCCTTTGCAAAAAGCTTTGCAAATGGCAGAGGAAATGGGATTGGATTTGGCAGAGATTTCGCCCAAAGCCGATCCGCCTGTTTGTAAAATTTTGGATTACAAGAAGTTCTTGTATGACCAAAAGAAAAAAGAAAAAGCTATTAAGTCCAAAACTCAAAAAGTGACGGTAAAGGAAATCCGTTTTGGTCCCAATACCGATGATCATGATTATGAGTTTAAGAAAAAACACGCGATCAATTTCCTTAAAGAAGGAAACAAGTTAAAAGCTTATGTGTTTTTTAAGGGACGTTCGATTATTTTTAAAGAGCAAGGTCAGATTTTATTATTGAGGCTTGCACAAGACTTGGAAGAATACGGAAAGGTGGAACAATTGCCCAAACTGGAAGGAAAAAAGATGATTATGTTAATGGCTCCCAAGTCACAGAAAAAAAAGAAATAGATATAAATATATAAATAAAGAAGAAGGATTATGCCAAAACTAAAGACAAAAGCCAGTGCCAAAAAAAGGTTTAAATTGACCGGCACCGGAAAAATCAAAAGAAAACACGCTTATAAAAGTCACATTTTGACAAAAAAATCAAAAAAGCGTAAACTAAGATTAACGCACACTACATTAGTAAGTGATGCAGATCGTAAAAACGTATTACAATCATTGGGGCTTAAATAAGCTCTATTTGAATGTGGTAGATTTATTAACCCTGGAACAGTGCACTAAAAAAGAAAAAATCGTTTAATCGATGCCTGTTACAAAAAAATCAAAATTATGCCTAGATCAGTAAATTCAGTAGCAAAAAGAAGAAGAAGAAAAAAAATCCTTAAACAAGCAAAAGGATATTACGGAAGAAGAAAGAATGTATATACCGTAGCAAAAAATGCGGTAGAGAAAGCCATGCTCTATGCTTATAGAGACCGAAAGCAAAAGAAAAGAAACTTTAGAAGTTTGTGGATTCAACGGATTAATGCGGCAGCCCGTTTACACGGAATGTCCTATTCACAATTCATGGGAAAAATACATAAAAATAATATCGACCTTAACCGTAAGGTATTGGCCGATTTAGCCATGAATCACCCCGAAGCTTTCAAAGCCTTGGTTGAAAAAATCAAATAGAATTACAAACACATTATTTATATCTATTAAAAAAGCCGGCACATGCCGGCTTTTTTAATAGATATAAATTCTTTTTATGGCAGGTAGAAAATTACACCCAATGAAGTCAATATTGTCCAGTCATTATGAAGGTTTTTCACCAGCTCAGGATTGGGATTCAGGCCGTCAAATTTGTCATCCATAAAATACATCCAGTCGCTTTTAAAAACGTAATGTACATAATCAGAATGTTTATAGCGGATACCTGTTTCAATATGAAAAGCTCCTACAAAACGACTCCCGTTAGAAATAGCCCCTACATATGAAGAAGGTAAAACTGCCGGATCATTTAAATCGCCTAAAGAAGAGCTGAGTTCCACATGATAGTAATATCCGTATATACCTCCACCTATATAAGGATCAAAAGAATAGAGAAAATCATTGGTAAAAAAAGATGAATTACGTATATCGGACATGTGATATTCAATATTTACTCCCAAACCTACCGAAAAATTTTGCCCGGTAATAGCATCTATTTTGGGATAATCTTCGTAGCCTTTATGGGCAATTTTAGAGTAACTCAAATTTAAGGCCACATTATATTGGATATGTGTGCCCAAATAGGTTGTAGAATTATATGGATTGGTTAAATTCAAATACATTTTTCCTCCCAGATTTACACCGATACTGCGTAAAGTGGTTTCAAAACGATCCCGTATCCCAAAATCTCCTTGGATATTTAATAGTCCGACCGAAACTTCCAATTCGTCTATGGTGCGTTGCTCTTGAAAGAATTGAGCCTCAATAGACTGTAAAAAAAAGAATGGTATGATAAATAATAATTTCTTCATTCGAAATAAATAGTTTAATTGTCAAATTTAAGAATTTTTTTTATACAGGGGCGTTTTTAGTTCTTATTTGTTCAATTATTAACAAAAATGTTTTATTTATAAAAACGTTTAACTTATTCTTTTGTTTTACATGCCTAATTTTTTTTATGTATTTTTGTGCTAATCAATCCGGTAAAAAAATATAATTTGACAGATTATTTTGAAAAATATCAAAAGTCGAGACTAATCAAAACTAATATTTCAGTCGTAATGAGCATATCCATAGTTCTCTTTTTATTAGGGATATTGGGCTATTTTGTATTGAATTCTAATAATATAACGAACCATTTTAAAGAGAAAATTGTATTGACAGTTTTTTTTAAGAAAGACGCCAAGCTTTCTGAGATTAAAACTTATGAAAAAAAATTAAAACTTAAAAAAGAAGTCAAGTCAGTTAAATTTGTTTCCAAAAAGGATGCCGCTTCCTCTCTAAAAAAAGAATTGGGTGAAGACTTTATTAAATTCTTGGGAAATAATCCATTGCAAGATAATTTGGAAATTACATTAAAGGGGCAATATGTTACCCAAAAAACAATAGACAGTTTGAAAACAGTCTGGGAGAAAAATCCCAATATTGCCGATGTCAGTTATGAATATTTTCGTCCATTAGTAAAGGTGCTGAATCAAAATGTGAAAAAATTAAGTATGTGGATTGGTATAATCAGTATAATTTTTGTACTGCTGATTTATCTTTTGATTAACAGTGCTATTCGCTTATCCATCTACAGTAAACGCTTTTCCATTTATACCATGCAAATGGTAGGGGCTACACGCTCTTTCATACGGAAACCGTTTTTATGGAGGTCGTTTCTTCTAGGTTTAACAGGAGCGAGCATTGCATTGGCAGGCTTATTTTTGCTTCTTTATTTTATAAATTTATATTTCCCTGATTTACAATTGCTACACGACAAAAAATTATTAGCTATACTGGCCTTGATTATTTATGCAACAGGAACCGGTATTACTTTTATAAGTACCTTATTTGCTACAAATCATTTTCTTCGCATGAAAAACGATCAATTACATTACTGATTATGAAAAAACAAATTAAAAAACAGACTAACAAACAGACGAAATTACTCTTTGGCAGAAAAAATTATCTTTTTTTATTGGCCGGATTATTTCTGATAGCCCTTGGTTTTATTTTGATGTCCGGCGGAGGTAGTAATGATCCTCAACAATGGAATGATGAGATATTCAATTTCCGGCGAATTCGTTTAGCTCCGATGTTGATTTTGCTCGGTTTTATTGTCGAAGTATATGCCATTTTACTCAATCCGGATAAAGATTAACCTATGACCGAATCACAAGCGGTTATTCTTGCTATAATTGAAGGAATAACGGAATTTTTACCTGTTTCCTCTACGGGACATATGATTCTTGCTTCCTCTTTGATGGGAATTGCACAGGACGACTTTACAAAATTATTCACGATAGTAATTCAGTTAGGAACAATCTTTTCTGTGGTGGTGCTTTATTGGAAAAGATTTTTGCAATCTTGGGATTTTTATAAAAAATTGTTTGTAGCTTTTTTGCCTGCTGTTTTTCTCGGGCTTTTATTCAATAAATGGATTGATCGCTTACTTGAAAATCCTATTGTAGTGGCGGTTATGCTTATTTTGGGTGGTTTTGTTTTTCTTAAAGTGGATGACTGGTTTAAAGACAATAAAGAAACAAATATTACTTATTCCAAAGCTTTGAAAATCGGTTTTTTTCAAACCCTTGCGATGATTCCCGGAGTTTCCAGAAGTGGAGCGACTATCATCGGAGGGATGATGCAAAAACTAGACCGGAAAACCGCTACGGAATTTTCTTTTTTCCTTGCCGTTCCTACTATGTTGGGAGCTACCGTAAAAAAATTATGGGATTATTATCAAGCGGGATTTCATTTGACCGATTATCAATTGAAATTACTCCTCATTGGAAATATAGTGGGTTTTATAGTGGCATTATTTGCTATTAAAGCCTTTATCGATTATATTACCCGCAAAGGATTTAAAATTTTCGGGTATTATCGTATTTTTATCGGAATGGTAATTCTTTTCATTCACTTTTTCATCAAACCTTTAATTATTATATAAATGGAGCTTGAAGACTTAAAAAAAGGGCAAGTATTGCTGATAGATAAACCGCTTGAATGGACCTCTTTTGATGTGGTAAATAAAATACGTTATGCGATTTTAAAAAAACACGGTATCAAGAAATTTAAAGTGGGCCATGCAGGCACCTTAGATCCTTTGGCAACCGGTTTATTGATTATTTGTGTAGGAAAAGCAACCAAAAAAATTGATACCTACCAAGGAATGGACAAAGAATATACCGGTATTATTACATTGGGAGCGACAACTCCTTCCTATGATATGGAAACCGGAATAGACAATACTTTCCCGGTTGAGCATATTACTCCTCAAATGATTGAGGAAACGGCTCAATCTTTCATAGGTAAACAATGGCAAACTCCGCCCATTTTTTCCGCCATCAAAAAAAACGGGAAGAAAATGTATGAACATGCACGCAAAGGAGAACAGGTGGAAATGGAAAAGCGCCCCATTGAGATTAAAGAATTTGAAATCACAGAAGTGAAAATGCCCGATGTGCATTTCAGGGTTAAGGTGAGTAAAGGCACTTATATCCGGTCACTGGCTTATGATTTTGGAAAAAAACTGAATACTGGTGCTTATTTATCCGCCTTACGACGAACTAAAATAGGAGATTTCAACGTTAAAGATGCGATGACGCATACTAAATGGATTGAGGATTATGTCTAAAAAAATCAGACTTTCACATTCTGAAAAAGCTTGGTTAATAGCTCTTTTTATTGAATTAGGGATCATTTTTCTATTATTCAATCTGGGATTTAAAGAAAAAGTTCCCGAAGAAACCTATGCCATAGATTTTGTGGATGAGGATTTTAATTTTGAAGATTTAAAACCCGATGAAAAGATTGAACTTCCCGATGTAGATAAATATATCAATCAGCATTTTAATACCAATATGGCTTCTAATCAATTACAAGAAGATAAGAGTTTTGAGGAGTTCAGAAAACAACAGGAAGAAGCCATAAAAACTTTTGAAAAAGACCGTGAAAATTTCTTGGAAAAGCTCAAATCGGAAAAGCAACAAGTTGAACCGCAAAAAGAGGATAAGGACAAAAAAGAAACACGTTTTACGGGTCGTAGTAACATAGAATATTTCATTAAAAACCGAAAAGACCTTTATATTGCCAATCCTCTTTATACTTGTCCCGATTATATGAAAGGTCTTATTGTCATTGATATAGAAGTGGATCAAAACGGCAATGTAGTAACGGCAAAATTCAATAAGGAAAAATCGGGGGTGGAATATAAATGTTTGATTGAAACAGCTGTGCAAGCTGCTTATGAATCTTTTTTTAATTCGGATTCCTCAGCACCTTCTTTGCAAAAGGGTTATATTACCTATAATTTCTACTAGAATAACTTACCCGGAGGATTTTCTATTTCTTCAAAACCTTTATCTGGGATAAGCTTATCCGATTTGGCGGCTTTTACGGCTAGTTTGTCACAAATTTCGTTTTCGGGATGGTTGTTATGCCCTTTTACCCAATGCATGGTATAATTTAGCCCTTTTGATATTTTCAGGAATTCTTTCCATAAATCGGGATTTTTTGTTTTGGCAAAACCGTTTTTAATCCATTTTTGTATCCAATTTTGATTGATGGCATCTACGACATATTTGGAATCCGAATAGATTTCTACGGGTATATTTTTATTTTTAATTTTTTTTAAGGCTTCAATTACAGCCATTAATTCCATCCGGTTATTGGTTGTACGCTTAAAACCTTGTGAAAAACGTTTTTCCAGCTTTCCATCATCTGTTTTCATTACGATCCCATAACCTCCGGGACCGGGATTGCCTATGGAAGACCCGTCTGTATAGATTAATATTTTTTGCTCTTTGCTCATTAATAAGAACGAGGGAAATCCGGGTCAACAACAATGATAAAATCGGCTTTATTTTTGTTTTCCGGATTGAGTTTTTTTAATGATTCTTGTGTTTCGACATCAATGGTTAGTATATTGGTATCGGGAGCTTCTTTTTTAATGTACCATACAATTCCTTGGTAATCATTAGAATGATAACTTCCGTTATAATGGACAAAAATATTTCCTTTTTTGTGATTTTTTAGGATAAAATAGGCCATTGTTGCATCTTTTACAGCCTGAGCTTTTGGCATATTTTTTTGCATGTTTTTCGGCATAAATTTCATATGCTCCATTTTGGTCATGGCGACATAAGAAGTTAGAGTGGAATCATATGTAATGGGAAGGGGAGCTATCCAGTTCTTTTCTTTGTCACTGATGCTGTCCAATGCTTTAAACCCTTTTTTAAATACTTTATTGGCGTAGCGACGAGGAATATTTGTAGCAATAAAGGGAAGTTTTTTTTCTTTGGCAAAATCCAGAAGAGGTTTATAGTCGGTTTTAAAATTAGGCCAAAGTCTCGCTTCTTTTTCTAGTTGTTTGTAATCAATCTCTCCTTTTAAATATCGTTGATAAGCATCCATATTATCGGATTCCATCATCTCAGCGCCAAGCTCCAATTTTCTGTTTTTCCCTTCTTTTTGAAGGATAGAATAAAGATCTTTTGTAATCTTGATTTCAAACCAATGAGCCACTGGATTATCATGTTCTTCACCAATAAAAACAATATCTGCTTTTTGTGCTTTTTTTAAAAGTTTTTTATAGGAAACCTTTTTACCGTTTTTATTATAAATTTTAAAGGCTTCTGCTTTTTGTGCTTGTAATAGGAAACCGCTAAGCAGGAAGATGAAGAGACTAAATTTTTTCATTTTATTTATTTAATAATCAATGGAATTTCTTTTTCAATTTCTTTTTTTCGCAACATATAAACAGGATCTTCAATCTTGATATAAACATGCATCATATCTTTTTGAGGCAAATCGATTTTTAGATATCCTTTGGTAACGGGAAATACACCTGCTTTTTTAAAAAAGCCATGCATTCCAACGAGCATATTTACTTTGGAAAGCTCTTTGTCTTTCAATTCCATCTCTTTTAAATTTCCTTCCCATTCAAAAAGTATTTCTTCTTTGTAGCCGGCATCCCGTAGATTTTTGTTTTTTGGTTTTTCTTCCAAAGTATAAATAAATACCGTTTTGTTTCCCGGAATTAATGTATAATATCCTGCTCCTATTGCATCTTTTTTGTATTCGATTTGAGTATTGGGAAGAATTCTAAAATTCTCTTCGGTAATAACATTTTCATCTTGATTATTAATGCTATGAAGGTTTGTTTGTCCTTTTATTTTTATTCCTTTTTGTTTATAGCTTGCACATGAAAAAAGCAATATTGTGCTGAAAAAAATGAGGGCGACAGATTTCATAAGATTTTATTTAATGTAAATTTAATTGTTTTTTTGATTGATTTTGATTTCTCCAGACATTTTATTAATACGTACATTTTTAAAATCCAAACTTGAATCAAATCCGGTTCCTTGGATACGTTCGCCGTTTTGCTGCAATAATGTCTCTTCTTCCCCGAAAATATGATTGTTCTGTGCATCCCAATAGAGCAAGCCGGTTTCCAAACTTCCACCGGAAGTGTTTCTTATCTTTACATGGCCGATCAATTCCGTTAAGTCGGGTTTTTTATATATGTACGCTCTGTCAGCAGTGATAATTGTACTATCGGGAGTTTTTTTATTCGTGAGAATCACTTTAAATGTTTTTGGAAAATATTGATATTGAAAATCGGTTTTGTTGGAATAATCTTCCATTATTGGAGCGGACAGGCTTAATACTTTATTTCCATTCAATGTATAAGTCAATAAAAAATCCTCGGTAATAGAAAGGGGTAAATCCTTAATTCCGGTATCGTTATTTTGCTTGACTGATTCTGTATGACAAGAAAAAAGCATTGTCATAAATAGTATTACGACAATGCTTTTAAAAGATTTTATTTTAGCAAACATCAGGTTTTTATTTTACAGCAGGCACTCGAACACTTTTTCCTATCCAACATTTCAATGGAACTGTTTTTCCTGCCATGTTTTGCATAAAAATCATCTCTTTGCTGGGGGCCTTTAATCTATAATTTTTAGCAACTTTTCTCGCATGTTTGGCAATAGCAGGATCCACTTTTGCTGCTTTGTCTGCCATGTCTGCGGCTAACCAGAAGGTAGCTCGTTTACTGAACTCGTCATTTCCACAGCTGTTTGCACTGGTAGCATATAAATTGGCAATCAACAAATAAGCACTTCCCATAGAGGGTTTGTATTCCAATGCTTTGTATGCATAATTTCTTGCTTGAGATTTCAAACCTTTTTTCTTGGATAGTTTGGCCAATTTATAATAGACTTTTGCTTTGTCATAGGCATTATCGGTTAAAGAAACCGCTTTTTTGTAATATTGTTCGGCGCTGGTTAATTTACCCTTCTTCTCGTTTAGGATTCCTAGGTAATAGGCAGAGCTATATGAAGGCTCGATTTTATCCAATTGCGTTACTAATTGAGCAAAGATAGGGTCGTTTGAACAATCTTTTTTACTCAAATTACCGGCTGCTTTTCTCAACCAAGCTGCATTGTTTTTGTTTTCTTCGAACTTCCTTTTGTATAAAGGAACCAAGTGTTTACAGTCTCCTAATTCACCCAGAATCAAATCCATATTTTTTGAAATAACGGCATATACCGGAATATTTTTTTGGATGGCTTTTAATTTCTTTTCTTCACTTTTCAATAATTGACCTTGCTCTTCTTTTTTGAGCAGTTTTTCCATCATTCCGGTGTATTTATCCGTAGATTTATTGATGGTGACTTGGATGTCATCATAGAGATTGATTAGATCTTCAAAGGACAATTTATTGTTTTTATACATTTTAACAGCATATTTGAAATATGCATATAAAGCTTTTGGATTAGTGAAAGTGCTTTTTCCTTTGGTATAACCTTCATGGAAAATGTTGTAAAGTTCCTCATCGGTTCCTTTTTTAGCTTCGAGCATTAACAGACCTTTATCTTGGTATATTTTCCCGATATATTTTGTATTTGGAAAGTTTTTAACCCAGTTGTCATAAAGTTCCATCAATTTGTTGTAATCAACTTCGGCTTCAGCTTTATTACCGCTTTTTAAAGCTTTTTTATATTTGTATTTATAGATTTTCACACCATCGGAATATACTGCCTCACTATGTGTAGGGCAACTTTTATATACTTTTTCCCAATATTCAAGGGCTTCGTTATATTTTCCTGATTTGAGATAATCTCTTTCCAAACTCAATGTAACGTCACATTGTTTCTTATCACCGGTTTGCTCTTGTGCAACCAAGCCGTTGAATAAAAATACCGCTAACATTAAAAAATAAATCCTTTTCATAATATGCTATTTTAATTAATTTTTCTTTTTATGAACCAAATGTCGTTTAATGAAAAACTGACGTGCAAGTTAAAATAATTTTCTTTAACCAAATTATTGTTTGTTGTTCCTCTGGTTCCCAGCTCAAATCCAAGGTTCAAATTGGACAAAGCTTTTAAACTCGGTAATCCTAATCCAAAAGTTATGCCAAAGTCTTTTATCTCTTCTCCATAGATAGTTAAGCCGGTTTGTTTATAGTAGGCGCCTCCGCGAAAACTTATTTTTTTCCAGTAGCCTGTAATAGAGTTATATTCAGGCGTATACATTCCGCCAATATGATAAGTATAAGCGTCGTTATATTGTACATAGGAAGGATCCATAAATTCATTTTTGAAGCCTTTTAAACCTACATAAGTAAAGCCGGCACCTGCAAACCATTTGTTTTTTTCTCCAATCCCGACTCCTGCATCCACTACTGCCGGCAGAGAAACTTTTCCGTCTTCCTCGGCTTTATCAATTCTGGATACTACCAACTCTCTTCCGGAAGGGGTCACCCGTATTAGACGGATTGATCCGGTATAGTGGGCATCTAAATTTTGTCCAATCTGATAATCTAGATTGGCAGAAATGTATTTTTTGTTTTTGAGGGGGTAAGTAAATAATCCGGATAATTTTACGGTACTGGCCGAGAGGTCTTCATTATTATCTTCTCTGGTATATGTTGAGGAACCTTCTGGAATCCAAATATTTTCTTGTCTCAAATAGCCAAAATGGTGTTGAAATTCCACTCCGAAAGATAAATTGTCGTTTAGTTTGTAAGATGCAGCTATAAATAAACGACTTAAACCGCCAAAACCTTCGTAAGTATATATCCCAGTGTTTTCTTCTTTATAAATTTTAAAATTGCTGGATGTTTCAGGTAAAATACCAAAACCCAGTCCGGCTTTTTTTCCAATAGGCAGTCCCAAGGCAAAATAGGAAATATTATGAGAGGAAGCATTTACTTTCTCATTATTATCTTCCATTGAAATGAAACGATTACTCATTCCTATATTTAAAGTTACATATTTTAAACGTGACAAAGAAGCCGGAGAATTGATGTTGTAATGTAAGCTATCGGTATATGAATTAATTCCTCCCATTGAAATATACTCGGTAGTTCCTTTAAAGGAAGTGTCTCCCAAACCAAAGTAGGAATAGGGAGAAGGTGAGCCGTCTTGCGAATATGTAGTAATACTGAGTAATAAGATTAACGCGTATAAGCTGTGTTTTAATTTCATATGATTATTTGTTCATGTTTAAAATGACATTCATTCCTTCAAACAAAAGGAATTTCGAATTGACAAATATCTTATTTTTTAAGTATCTTTCCAAAATTATTTGGCTTCCACCTGTTAAAAAAACCGTTAAATCTTTATGTTTTAGCTTATATTTAACAATAAATGATTCGATTTCATTGGCAGCACCTCTAACGGCACCCGATTTCATACAAGCGATTGTATCTTTTCCTGTAAGCGGTATATTTTCTTGCAAAGAGTCCAAGTTAATCAAAGGGAGGTTGGCCGTATAATCATGCATACTTTTTAAGCGTAAATCAATACCCGGACTGATGGCACCTCCTCTGAAAATATTTTTATTATCGATAAAATCATAGGTAATGCAAGTTCCCGCGTCTATTATCAAACGGTTTTTGTTCGGAGCTTTTTGAATTGCCCCCGCAGCGAGTGCTATTCTGTCAGCGCCTAATTTTTCTTCATTTTCATAGTCCAATTGAAAAGGTAAGCGTAAACGGGTATTGAGATAAAAAAATATTATTTCTTTTTTGTCAAGAATGCTTTCAATTATGCCCAAGGTTTTTCCGGTTGTTGAAATTAAAGCATGAGTGACAGGGTAGTATTTCAATAATGTATCCAGTTTTTTGACTATTTGTTTTACCGGTATCACATTCTCTTGAACCAATTTGTTTTTCGAATCGAAGAGAGCGGTTTTGATACGGGTATTTCCTATGTCTATCAGTAAATTCATCCTTTATTTTGAGCAATATTTCTTATCTTGCGTTTTAAATTTCTAAATTTAATGAGCAAAGTTAAAGGTTTTTCCAAATTAAACAAAGAACAGAAGATTCAGTGGCTGAAAGAGAATTATTTTAACGGAGATTCATCCATTGAAAGAGTATTAAGACAATACTGGAATTCCGATGAAAAATTACAGGAATTACATGATGGATTCATTGAAAATCCGGTTTCCAATTTTTATTTGCCTTATGCCATTTCTCCCAATTTTCTCATTAACGGAAAAATATATGCGATTCCTATGGTAATCGAAGAAAGTTCGATAGTGGCCGCTTCTTCAAAAGCCGCTAAATTCTGGTTGGAAAAAGGAGGGTTTACCGCAAAGGTAGTCCAAACAGTAAAACCCGGACATGTTCATTTAATTTATGAAGGAAAGAAAGAGGAACTAATTACTTTTTTTGAGGAAAACAAAGGAAAAATAATTCATCGTATAAACCCCTTACAGGAAAATATGAAAAGCCGGGGGGGAGGATTACTTTCTTTAAACCTGATTGACAAAACTTCTCTTTTGCCCGGATATTACCAAATTGAAGCCAAATTTGACACGGTTGACTCTATGGGGGCCAATTTTATCAATACGATATTGGAGGAAATCGCGATGGTTTTTGTAGAATTAATGCCGGACAGAATGAAGGCGCAAACGCAAATCATTATGTCTATTCTGTCTAATTTTACTCCGGAATGTATTGTAAGAAGTGAGGTTTCTTGTCCGGTAAATGAATTGGCAACCCAAAATATATCCGGTGAGGAATATGCGAGAAAATTTATTACAGCGATTAATATTGCCGAGAAAGAACCTTATCGCGCCGTGACGCACAATAAAGGAATTATGAATGGAGTGGATGCAGTTATTCTTGCAACCGGAAATGATTTTCGTGCCGTAGAAGCCGATGCACATGCCTATGCATCAAAAGACGGTCGATATACCTCTCTTTCTCATGCAGAGGTAAAGGATGGAATGTTTCATTATCATATAGAAATGCCATTGGCCATTGGGACCGTAGGAGGGCTGACGGGCATACATCCCTTGGTGAAATTTTCTTTGCAATTACTGGGAAACCCTTCGGCAAAAGAGTTAATGGGTATTATTGCTTCTGCGGGTTTGGCACAAAATTTTGCGGCTGTCAATGCCTTAATTACCGAAGGAATTCAACAAGGACATATGAAAATGCATTTGAATAATCTGCTTCAATTATTAGGCGCTTCTGAGCAGAAATCTGTTGAAGCACGCAAATATTTTGCGCAAAAAAAGGTAAGTGTCAAGGCTTTAAAAGAATTTTTGCAAAAAACTTAGCGTTCTTTTCCTAATAATTTTTTGATTTTTAAGAATAATTTACCCAAGAATCCCCGATCTTGTTCAAAATACCCATGTCCGTATCCATATCCATAGCCGTATCCATATCCTTGTCCATAACCGTATTTTTTTAGGAAGCCGGTTTTAAAATCATTGTAAATAATACTTAAATTTTTCATCTTTTTACTTAAATATCTTTCATCAATGTCTTTGATAAAATCCTTTAATGAATAATCCTCACGGATAATAAAAGAGACAATATCGGCATGTTTTTGTAATTCCAAAGCATCCGAAACCAACCCGATAGGAGGCGCATCAACTATAATTATATCATATCTTTTTTTTAATTCTTTAAAAAGTTGAGCCAAAGTATCCCTTAAAATTAGTTCAGAAGGATTGGGAGGAATTTTTCCGGCAGATATAATGTGAAGATTCTCATGCTCGGTAGGGACAATAATGTCTTCAATATTTGCATTCTCTGCAAGAAAGTCGGATAAGCCTCTCTCCAAATTCTCTGCTTCTTTAAAGTATTGATCTAATTTAGGCTTACGTAAATCAAATCCCAATAATATGGTTTTTTTGCCACTCATGGCTTGTATCAATGCCAGATTGGAAGATATAAAGGTTTTTCCTTCCCCGGAAATAGTAGAGGTGACCAATAAAGTTTGGGTATCGGTATGTTCGGGAAAGATAAATCGAAAAGCTGAACGTAAAGAGCGAAATGATTCACTTACCAAACCTTTCGGTTCTTCTTTTACCGGTAAATTCCCGTCTTTGCTGTAATGGTATATTTGTCCTAATACAGGTGTTTCCGTAATATCTTCTATTTCCGATATATCGTGAATTTTATTGTCGAGCAAAAACTGAATAAGTAGTAATAATGTAGGAAGCAAGAGACCTGCTCCCAACGCTATCAAATAATTGATTTTGCGATTGGGGGCAACGGGAGCTTGGCCGATGTCTTTTGCTTTGTCAATAATTTTAAGATCGGAGACATTGGAAGCTTTGACAATACTCGCTTCATTTCTTTTTTGAAGAAGTTCATTATAAATTTCTTCTTTGAGATCAAATTGGCGTTTTAAACTCAACAAAGTTTGTTTTTCCTCGGGTAATTTGTTGATTTCTCTTTCAACTTTTCGGATCTTTTGATTTATTAAGCCTAATTCCCGTTTTATATTTCTCAAAGCCGATTGAGCTGTTTCCAATAATGAAGAACGTAATGACTCAATTTCCAAATCCATTTTTTGAATGGGGAGTGAATTTTCCTGAAAGTTCAATAAACTTTTTTTACGCACTATGGCTAATTGTGTAATCTTTGAAATCTTTTCAACGATAGTAGGATCATCGATTCCAACTACCGTAGGAGCCGGAATATCTTCATAATTTTTTTTGTTTTGTAAATAATCCAGAAGCTGATTATAATACATTTGTTTTTGTAACAAATTGCTTTTTTGTAAATCCAATGCGGTTACTTTCTCATAAAGCTTACTGCTGGGATCATCCAGATTTAACACACTTTTGTTTTTAACAAATTCTTTTAAACTCTTTGCCGATTGCGATAAGTCCGATTGAATTCCTACCAAAATGGAATCGATGAATTTAATTGTATTTACGGCAAACTTATTTTTGTCTTTCAGAATTTGTTCTTGCAATAAAGAAGTGGTGCGATTGAGATAGTCAGCTAATTTTTGTTTGTTAGTTCCCCTTAAAGAAAGAATTAGAATAGAGGAATTTTTGTTTTTCGGCTTTACCTTTAAGCCGTTTTTATAGTAATTTACGGTTGAATAAAAATCCGAGAGCTTGATAAAATAAGCCGTTTTTTTATCAAAAGAATTTGAGGGTTTTAATACAAAAGTCCCATGTAAAAAAGGAAGATCTATTTTTTCTCCGAACCGGAAAGTGCCTTCATATTTTTCAAGAGTGATTTTTTTACTTTTTTTAGTAGAATAATTATATAAAGTTTGGTTTTTATCTTTCGGATTGACTTTTAGTCTGAAAGACTCATTATCCAGAATATTTATTTCAATCGGCGTATTGATTAATTGGTATTTTGTACTGTCGAGTTCAAAAAGAAAGGGAGTTTTATTATATATATCAATCAGATTGTATTTTCCTTTTTTATAATAAGTCAAATAGGATTTCAAATCGGACACCACCTTTTCATTATGAGTCCGGGATTTTAGAGTGGTAATAAATAAATCGACTTTGTCACTGACACCGCCCCAATTAAAAACCAAACTCATATTGGAGGTAAACCATGGATTGTTTTCATCTTTTACGGTTACATAATTGTCAAGCTCGTAAATGTTTTGTTTCCTTACATTGATATAATGGGCAATGAAAAGAGCCAAGAATAATACTAGGACATACCATTTCCAATTTTTTATAATTTTAATCAGAAGAGGTTTAAAATCAAAAGAAGATTGATCATCAAATGAAAATTGATTTTCCATATATTGTGTTTAAAGCTTTGTTAAAATAATGATAGAAGTAATCAGGGATAAAGCGGTAATGGTAGTTGAAATTGTTTGTGTAAGCGTCGTTCCCGTTCCTAAGGTTTTCTGCTTACGTGGCTTTATATAGATTAAATCGTTAGGACGGATACGGTAATAGTCAGAATAGAGTACATTTGAATCGGTCAGATCCAGTTTTCCCATTACTTTTTTGCCGTCGAGATCTCTTACAATAACAATATCGGTCTGATCTCCGGTTAATTTTATATCCCCTGCATTGGCGATTACATCAAAAATATTCGGGTTGGTTTTGTATAAGATTCCGTTTTGCGGATGATTAACCTCTCCTACAACGGAGTAGGGTACTCCGGCCAATTTAACGATGATGAATATATCGTTTAAACTGGAAAATTGTGAATGAAGCATTTTTTCTTTGATTAAGGTTTTTACTTGTTCAAAATTCAGATTTTCCACTTTAAGTTTTCCGATTACCGGTAATTCAATTTCCCCGTTTCGGTCAACAAAATAACCCGATAAATAAAGGTTTCCTTTATTGGTTTGGGTATTTCCCACTTTATTGGTGTTGAAAAATTTTTGTATCTCAGGATTGGAAGACTTTATGTCTATATATAAAATATCGTTTTTCTGAATTTTATAATCTTCGGAAGAGGTTTTTCCATTTTCTATTTCGCCTTGCAGATAAACAATATCCTTGTAAGGAACGCAAGCGTTAAAAAGAAAAAGAATTATCAGTAAATAAACAGTTTTCATAAATAAATGCATGTTTTTGAACATACAAAGATAATATTTTTACGATTTCAAATGCCGGATTCGTCATTTCTTTTTATTTCATCCAGATCGGGATAAAGAAAATCATTATAAGGAAAACGTTTGATATGTATTTTTCGCACCTCTTTATACAAAGTATCTCTAAGTTCGTCTATATTTATTTTGTTTTCGGCAGAAATGAAAACCGTAGGTGCATCGGTCTTTGCCAACCAGGTGGATTTCAGATTTTCCAGATTATATTCGGGATTATTTTCCAAAAGATCGATTTTATTAAATACAATCACCGTGGGTTTATCTCCTCCCCCTATTTCATTGAGAATTTGTTGGACGGTTTGCATCTGTTCTTCAAAATTAGGATGTGATATATCTACTACATGAATCAATAAATCGGATTCGGTTACTTCGTTCAAGGTCGATTTAAAGGATTCGATTAGTTGGGTGGGGAGTTTACGGATAAAACCTACGGTGTCGGTCAAAAGAAACGGAATATTATGCACTACGATTTTCCTTACGGTAGTATCCAGTGTGGCAAAGAGCTTGTTTTCCGCAAACACATCCGATTTACTCAATACGTTCATCAATGTACTTTTTCCTACATTGGTATAACCTACCAATGCGGCGCGTACCATTTTTCCACGATTCCCCCGCTGAGTAGACATTTGTTTGTCAATGTTTTTCAATTTCTTTTTTAGCAGTGCGATTTTATCCCGTACGATACGGCGGTCGGTTTCGATTTCCGTCTCTCCGGGTCCTCTCATCCCGATTCCTCCTCGCTGTCTTTCAAGGTGTGTCCACATTCCCGTTAATCGCGGTAAAAGGTATTGATATTGGGCTAGTTCGACTTGGGTGCGAGCATAAGAGGTTTGTGCCCGTTGAGCAAAAATATCCAGAATCAAACGTGTTCTGTCTAAAATTTTTATGCCTAAAATTTTTTCCAGGTTTTTTTGCTGAGCCGGACTGAGTTCATCATCAAAAATGGCTACTTGAATATCATTTTCCTCGATAAATTGCCGTATTTCTTCCAGTTTTCCCGTTCCTAAAAATGTTTTAGGATGTGGTTTATCCAATTTTTGTATAAAAGATTTTACCACCGTAGCACCGGCAGTATCCGCCAGAAATGCCAGTTCCTTCAAGTATTCATCTACCTGTTCTTTACTTTGATTTTGATGAATAATCCCGATAAGGATTGTCTTTTCATAAAAATTTTCTTTCTTTTCTATCATAAACTTTCGGTGATTCTTTTTTGAATTTTCTTATTGTAAGGATACAAAATTACAAAACTTATACGTATTGTTTTTATTTGGAAGCTTTTAATTCGTATTGTGAGTGAGAATTGACTTAATCTTGATAATACTTCCGCGGATTTATCTTTATCTTTGCAAAAAACAGTTTTAATGATTAAGATTAAAAAAACCAAGATTGTAGCTACTTTGGGTCCGGCAACCGAAAGTAAAAAAATCAAAGCCAAGATGGTAAAAAACGGCGTGAATGTTTTCAGAATCAACTTCTCGCATGCCGATTATGATACCGTTGCCGAACAGGTGAAGCAAATCAGGGAAATAGAGAAAGAGCTCGATACTCCTATTGCCATTCTAGCGGATTTACAAGGGCCTAAATTGCGTATAGGAAAAGTGGAAGAAGGAACTTTTTTAAAGGAAGGAGATACGCTCACTTTATCCACCAAGCATAAAATTACCACTAATAATCTTAATAAAGAAGCTTATATTACCTATAAACAACTTCCTTGTGATGTAAAACCCGGTGAAATTATCCTGGTGGATGACGGGAAAATCCAATTACAAGTAGAAAAAACCAATAAAAAAGATACCGTAGTAACCAAAGTAGTGGAAGGAGGACCGCTTTCTTCCAAAAAAGGAGTAAATCTGCCCAATACGAACATTTCGCTTCCCGCTTTGACAAAAAAAGATAAAAAAGATTTGCTGTTCGCCATTGAGCAAGAAGTGGATTGGGTAGCCTTGTCTTTTGTACGAAGTGCCGAAGATGTAGAATTGATAAAATCCATTATTAAGAAACATTCCGATTACCAGATTCCGGTGATTTCAAAAATCGAAAAACCCGAAGCGGTGGAAAATATTAATGAAATTATTCAGGTAACCGACGGCTTAATGGTAGCACGTGGAGATCTGGGCATCGAAGTTCCCTTGGAGCAAGTTCCATTGATTCAAAAGCGATTGGTATATCTGGCAAAAAAACATCAAAAACCCATTATCATTGCCACCCAAATGATGGAAAGTATGATTACGGGAAGCATACCTACTCGTGCGGAAGTCAATGATGTGGCCAATTCGGTAATGGACGGAGCCGATGCCGTGATGCTGTCCGGAGAAACTTCCGTAGGAAAAAATCCGGTGAAAGTAATCAAACAAATCACCAAAATAATCTTACAGGTAGAAAACTCAAACCTCATCAAACTCGCTGATTGGGTACCCATTCCCGAAAAAAGGGATGAACGTTTTATTTCCGAAGTGATTTGTTATAATGCTTCCGAAATTGCCCGTGATGTCTCTGCGGCGGTAATTACTACTTTTACTTCATCCGGATTTTCCGCTTATAAAATCTCTGCACGACGTCCGATGGCCTATATTTTGGTATTTACGGCACATCAACGCCTGATGCGTTCCCTTGTTTTGGTATGGGGAGTAATGCCTTTTTTCTATGATCGATTGATTTCAACCGACGATACCATTAAGGATATTGAAGCCATAGCAAAAAGAAACG
The DNA here is from genome assembly GCA_027061855.1 of Flavobacteriales bacterium. Taxonomy (GTDB): domain Bacteria; phylum Bacteroidota; class Bacteroidia; order Flavobacteriales; family Flavobacteriaceae; genus JALSPZ01. The sequence goes on along the minus strand of JAMOVT010000098.1, from coordinate 5,586 downwards.
GTTTTGTACAATCCGAAGATATGATGGTTTCCGTTTTCTCCATGCCTATATCCAAAAAAGGAATGGTAAATACATTGCGTATTACTCAGGTAGACTAAGTTTATTTATAAATTCATTCTTTAAAATTCTATATAAAGTAAGGTTGAAAATATAGGGGGATGGTAAAAATAACTACTCCCCCATTTTTTTAATTTATAAGCAGAAGTAAGCAAATACGTATTGAATCATTTTAAAGAAGAGGATGGCGGCTATGTATTTTCCGTTTTGGATAATAAATCCCGGTAAATAGTATAATTTTCATCACCGAAACTCACAAAATACACCTTTTCAATTTCGGGATTTTGATTTAAAAAATCTTTTACTTCTTTAACGGCTATTTCGGCGGCTAATTTCTTAGGAAAGCCGTAAACGCCTGTGCTTATATTAGGAAAAGCAATCGTTTTTACTCCATTTTCAAGGGCTACTTCCAAACTTCTTCGGTAAGCACTTGCCAGAAGTTCCTTTTCATGATGATTTCCTCCTCTCCATACCGGTCCTACGGTATGAATCACAAATTTTGCAGGAAGTTTAAATCCCGGAGTAATTTTGGCATCACCGGTGGCACATCCGTGAAGTTTTGACGTAGCTTGAAGCAATTCCGGTCCTGCCGCCCGGTGTATGGCACCGTCTACACCGCCCCCTCCCAGTAAAGAATTGTTAGCGGCATTAACAATAGCATCCACTTTCATCCGGGTGATATCCCCTTTGATCAATTCAATCCGATTAGTACTATTCATCAGACATCAGTTCTTGGTATTTTGACGCTACTTCGGCAAATTCTTTTACTTTTTCTTCATAAAATTCATCGTCTTTGTTGCGTTCTATAATATTGAGTAACTCACGGAAAATCAAGAAATGTTGCTGGATATCATCAAAATTCTCCATTTTTTGCTGTAAGCTCATATTGCCGTAGTAATTGAGGTATTCTTTTTCTACATCAATGAGTAATGAAGCGAGGTTTCTGGCTTTTTCTTTTTCGCCCAATTTATAATACAAGTCTATATATTCCAAGAGCGAAGTGTAGAAACCAAAATCTTTGACCGGCATTTTTTCTATGGATAAATCCAGAATTTCCAAGGCTTTTTTGTCCTTTCCTTCTTTATGAAGTTGATTGGCCAATCGATATAACACTCCTCGATAAACCAATGAGTTTCTGCGGGTTTCGGGATCCAGGTAAATGCCTTTGTTCATATTGCCCCAATCCCATTTTTTCACGTTTTTATACATTACATCCGTATCGATTTGACCGAAATCAATCCCTTCATAAGGCGTATAAACGGGAACCAATTTATAGGTAAGCCCATCCAGTTGAAGATAGTTTTTGGCCCATAGATAATCTTCATCCTTAAAACTTCCTCCACTGAAATAGATAGGCCGTTTCCAATCGTTATTGGCCAATTGTTGCAACATGGCAAAATTCCCTTTATAAATTCCGTTATCTCCTACATTGAGAATGATTTCATCCACAATGCTATCCTTGTATTTTGGGGAAACGATACCGTACTTCAAAACATTTTCTTTATTGACCGGAACACGGATATATTTGGTGGGATACAAATAAAGCCGTTGATTGTTTTCCGGATTGACCACACTGAAATTATCATTCAACACAATATTTACCCAATCTTTGATATCCAAAGTATCTTTTTCAAAATTGGGAATATTTCGTCCTTCGATATAATAATTGGGATAAATTACGTCCCTTGTTCCGTAAACATATTTTTTATGAGGCATCGTAATCTTTACAGGTTCCGACTCGTAAATTTTACGTTTTTGTTGGTCGATATACCAATCGGTATTTAGTAAGCTGGTGTTGATTAAACGTAAATCGGGACGAATCCCTTCAATGTCTTGGGCATACCAAAGCGGGAATGTATCATTATCACCAATTGTATAGAGAATGGCATTTTTCTGGCAGGATTCGAGATAGGAAACCGCATTGTTTCGGGCGGAATATTTTTTGGAGCGGTCGTGATCGTCCCAATTTTGAGAAGCCATCAAAACCGGGGCGGCCAGAATTCCTAAAACACTGACAAGGATTGCCGCTAAATCGGGTTTGAGGTATTTTTTTAAATAGTCATATAAAGCATATACACCGAAACCTAACCATATGGAAAAGAAATAGAATGAACCTACCACGGCATAATCCCTTTCTCTCGGCTCAAACGGACGAACATTGGTGTAAAAGACAATGGCCAAGCCGGTCATGAGAAAAGCAAGTAAGAGCACATAAAAAGATTTCCAATCTTTTGAAGAATGAAACAGCAGCCCGACAATTGCCAATAGAAAAGGCAAGAAATAATAGGTATTGCGGGCTTTGTTGTTTTTATAATCGGAGGGGAGATGATCTTGGGGGCCGAGATGCATTTCATCGATAAATTTGATTCCGCTCAACCAGTTTCCGTGATTGTCCAAACGTCCCTGAATATCGTCTTGACGACCTACAAAATTCCACATCAAGTAGCGCCAATACATATAGCCGAATTGATAATTAAGCATAAAAGCTTTGTCTTCAAAAAAAGTAGGTTTTCTTTTGGAATTTTTGGGTATTCCGGCTATCATTTTGTAATTGTCGATATTATCGGGACTCCACATACGCGGCATCAATCCCCAATGCCTGTGCGTAAAATTTTGTTTGGCTTTTTTATAGTTGTTTACAATTACATATTTCCCTTTAACCGTGTCTTGCTCGTATTTGGGTTTGTCGTCCACATAGGGCTCTTTTTCGTCCAATCCGTTGAGGTAGGCGGAATAGTATGGGCCGTAAAACAAATGGGTTTCTCCGTATTGTTCTCTGTTATAATACGCCAGCAATTCGCGGGCATTTGTAGGAGCATTTTCGTTGATCACCGTATTGGCATTGGCGCGAATAGGCAACATAATCCAGGAAGAAAAGCCGATAAGGATAAATAAAACAGAGAGGGTAATGGCTTCAAGCAGCCTGTTTTGCGTGCGGTATGCTTTTTTTAATAAATAATAGAAAATAGCAACTACAATCAGTCCTGCAATGATGGTTCCCGTATGAAAAGGAGTGCCGAAGGTATTGGTAAAAGTGATTTCAAAGACACTGAAAAATTTCATGGTATAAGGAAGCAGTAATTTGAAAATCACCAGAAGAATTCCGATTACTGTCAAATTGGCTATGACAAAAGATTTCCATGTGAATTGTTCGTGGGTTTTAAAATAATAAAGCATTCCGATAGCCGGAATTACTAAAAGTACCATAAAATGCACACCAAAAGAAAGCCCGATAACAAAGGCCATGAGAATCAACCATTTTGTACCGCGTGGACTGTCCAGGTTTTCTACCCATTTGAGTCCTAACCAGAACAATACAGCTGTTAAAAACATGGCTGCGGCATATACTTCCGCTTCTACGGCCGAATACCAAAAAGTATCTGAAAAAGCAAAAGCGAGAGAACCTGTAACGGCACTCCCCAATACCACAATTTTTTCGGCTTTACCGAGGTTTTCCTTTTTAATGATATATTTTTTCAATAAATGAAGGATTGTCCAATATAAAATCAAAATAGTAAGAGCGCTAAAAATAGCCGACATCATATTGACCATATAAGCTAACTTGGCAGGTGAAGTGGCAAACATCGAGAAAAAGGCTCCCAGCATCTGGAAAAGCGGCGCTCCCGGAGGATGCCCCACTTGTAATTTGGCAGAGGTGGAAATATATTCGCCGCAATCCCAAAAACTCACTGTGGGCTCCAAAGTGGCGATATAAGTAAACAAGGAAATGAGAAATACTGCGATTCCCAATCCGATTTCGATTTTTCTATAAGTAAATTGCTTCATATTCAGACAAGTTCAATAAAATAATGGAATAAATTACCCCAAAAATAAGAATAAAATCAATTCTGTTTTTGGTTTTTAGGTTTTTATTATAAATTCTTCATGAAAGAATTAGGTAATTAGTAGGTATGGAAGAATAAAAACGAGCATATACCAGTCTATATTTGATTAATTTGAAATTTCAAATGCACTAAAATATTTTAGTTTCGATCATTTTTACAACTAAAATAAAATTGTAAATTTACCCGCTACCAAAACAATTTGACTATGAAAAAATACAACTTTGATAAAATTATCGATCGTAAAAATACCGATTGTATAAAATATGATGCAACCGAACAATTTTGGGGAGTAAAAGACGCCATGCCTTTATGGGTCGCCGATATGGATTTTGAAACCCCCGACTTTATTATCGATGCCATAAAAAAACGCTTGGAGCATCCCGTTTTGGGCTATACCTATAAAAATAAAAATCATTTTGAGAGCATTTCAAACTGGTTGAAAAAAAGACATGATTTTGAAGTGGCACCGGAACATATTTCCGGAAGTCCCGGTGTGGTCGCGGGTTTAAATTTGGCCATACGTGAATTTACAGAACCGGGTGATGAGGTGATTGTGCAATCACCCGTATATTTTCCTTTTTTCCATGTAATTAAAGAAAATCAAAGGGAGATTGTTTATAATCCCTTGAAAAATTCCGGAAATAAATTTGAAATGGATTTTGAAGATTTGACTTCAAAAATCACTCCCAAAACAAAAATGATTTTATTGTGTAATCCTCATAATCCTGTCGGGAGGGCATGGAGTAAAGAAGAACTATCCCAACTGGACCGTATAGCACAAAAACATAACTTAATGGTTGTTTCGGATGAAATTCATGCCGACATTTTGGTAAACGACAAAGCTTATACGCCTTATGCTTCGATTTCCGATTATGCCGCACAAAACTCTATCATTTTTGGTGCGCCTAGTAAAACATTCAATATCCCCGGATTGGCGACCTCTTTTATGATTGCCAAAAATCCCGAAATAAAAAAACGCTATGATCATCAGTTGCATACTTTGCATTTGCAAAAAGGGAATATCCTCGGCAATATCGCTTTGACGGCTGCTTATGAAAAAGGGGAAAATTGGTTGGATCAGCTTTTGGACTATCTAAAAGAAAATATTGATTACAGCATCGATTTTTTCAACAAAGAAATTCCGCAAATTAAGGTGTACAGGCCCGAAGCTTCTTTCTTGCTTTGGTTGGATGCAAGAGCATTAGGGATGGATAATGAGGAGCTAAAAGATTTCTTTTTTAACAAAGCGGGAGTATTGCTTAATCCGGGATATACTTTCGGTCCCGGAGGAGAAGGATTTATGCGAATGAATATCGCTTTACCCAAAAAAGAATTGGAAAAAGCATTGAAAAAAATAAAAAAAGCCGTAGATAAACATATGAAGGAATAATATTTCCATTGCAAACAATTTCTCTTTCCCTTTTCCCCTTTTTAACCATTAAGCCATTAAGAAAATTAAAATTAAAACCCAAAACCCAAAACCCTACATCCCTCAAACCACAAACTATGAACTATCAACAGACAACAGACAACAGACAACTACCAACTGACAACTGACAACTGACAACTAATAACTAACAACAGACAACTACCAACTGACAACTGACAACAGACAACTACCAACAGACAACAGATAACTACTAACAGACAACTAACATCAAACAAAAGTTTCCCCCCATTTCTA
>JAMOVT010000097.1 GCA_027061855.1 Flavobacteriales bacterium | reverse complement strand
CAACTGACAACTAATAACTAACAACAGACAACTACCAACTGACAACTGACAACAGACAACTACCAACAGACAACAGATAACTACTAACAGACAACTAACATCAAACAAAAGTTTCCCCCCATTTCTATATATACAATCCTGAAAATCTTTATCTTTGCAACTTGACAAAAATGCATAAAGAATGAAAACCTACGATTTTAACAGCATAGACCGTAAATGGCAAAAATATTGGGCGGAAAACAAGACTTTCAAAGCCGAAAATCATTCGGATAAGCCTAAATACTATGTATTGGACATGTTTCCCTATCCTTCGGGGGCGGGATTGCATGTAGGGCATCCCCTGGGATATATAGCTTCCGATATTTATGCGCGCTACAAACGGCATAAAGGTTTCAATGTCTTGCATCCCATGGGATATGATTCCTTTGGCCTTCCCGCCGAGCAATATGCCATACTCACCGGTCAGCATCCTGCGGTAACCACAGAGCAAAATATCAAACGTTACCGTGAACAGATGGATAAAATAGGTTTTTCATTCGACTGGGACAGGGAAATAAGAACTTCCGACCCGAAATATTATAAATGGACACAGTGGATTTTTCTTCAATTATACAAACATTGGTATAATCAAGAAACCGGCAAAGCAGAACCGTTAGAAAAATTGATTGAAATTTTTGAAACCGAAGGAAATAAAAATGTAAAAGCGGCACAAGCACAGGACACTCCGGAATTTACCGCCGAAGAATGGAAAAATTTCAGCCCGGAAGAAAAAGACCGCATTCTCCATAAATACCGCTTGACTTATCTCGACGAAACCGAGGTGAACTGGTGTCCTGCACTGGGCACCGTTTTGGCCAATGACGAAGTGGTAAACGGAGTTTCCGAAAGAGGAGGACATCCCGTAGTAAAGAAAAAAATGGTGCAATGGATGATGCGCATCACCGCTTATGCAGAAAGATTACTCAATGATTTGGACAATCTCGATTGGCCCGAGCCGCTTAAAGAAATGCAACGAAACTGGATTGGCAAATCCGTAGGAGCAGCAGTAAAATTTAAAATTGACGGCTCCGACAAAGATTTTACCGTTTTCACTACGCGCCCCGATACTTTATACGGCGTTACTTTTATGGTAATGGCCCCCGAACTCGACCTCGTAGATGAAATCACCACTCCCGGACAAAGGGAAGCCGTAAAAAAATACCAGGAACAAGCCGCAAAAAAAACAGAAAGGGAACGCATGGCCGATGCAAAAGTCAAAACGGGGGTATTTACGGGTGCCTATGCCATACATCCGCTTACGGGAGAAAAAATTCCTATTTGGATCAGTGATTATGTGCTCTCGGGATACGGAACAGGAGCTATTATGGCGGTGCCGGCAGGAGACCAGCGTGATTACGAATTTGCCAAGCAATTTGATATTCCCATTAAAAACATTTTTAAAAATACCGATATCTCCGAAAAAGCCAACGAAGACAAAGAAGCCGTTTTGACAAACTCTGATTTTCTAAATGATTTACCTGCCAAGGAAGCGATTGGCAAAATGATCGAAGAATTGGAAAAACGCGGCATAGGAAAAGCCGAAGTCAATTACCGTTTGCGCGATGCCGTTTTTTCCCGTCAAAGATATTGGGGAGAACCTTTTCCCATCTATTATAAAAACGGAGTGGCTTATCCCATTGACGAAAAACATTTGCCGGTAAAACTTCCCGAAGTGGAAAAATATCTTCCTACCGAAGACGGCCGTCCTCCCCTGGGAAATGCCAAAGAATGGGCATGGGATGAAAAAAACGAAAAAATAGTTTCAACCGGCTTGATAGACAATGAAACCGTCTTCCCCATGGAGCTAAATACCATGCCCGGCTGGGCGGGAAGTTCGTGGTATTTTAACCGCTATATGGATCCTCACAACGACGAGGAACCCTTTGGAAAAGAAGCGGTGGAATATTGGAAAAAAGTGGATTTATATCTCGGAGGAAGCGAGCACGCCACGGGCCATTTGCTCTATTCTCGTTTCTGGCAAAAATTCCTCTATGATATAGACCGTGTTCCCGAGCCGGAATACAGTGTGAAATTGATCAATCAAGGAATGATTTTGGGAACGAGTGCATTTGTTTACCGTATCAAAGGAACCAATAAATTTGTTTCCCTCGGACTGAAAGATCAATATGAAACAGACCCCATTCATGTAGATGTAAACATGGTCGATGAGTATGATTATCTCGACCTCGATAAATTTAAAAAATGGCGCCCCGATTTTGCCGAAGCCGAATTTATTCTCGAAGACGGCAAATATAAAGTTGGAAGGGAAGTGGAAAAAATGTCAAAATCCAAATACAATGTAATGAACCCCGATGATATTGTCGAAAGATACGGGGCGGATACTTTGCGTATGTATGAAATGTTCTTGGGGCCTATTGAAGATGCCAAACCCTGGAATATAGCCGGAATCAAAGGAGTGCACAATTTCTTGCGTAAATTCTGGTCGATGTTCCACCAGGACGGGGTGTTTAATGTTTCCCTGGAAGAACCTACCGAACAGGAATTGAAAATCTTGCATAAAACCATCAAAAAAGTAGAAGAAGACATCAATAAATTTTCTTTTAATACCGCTATCAGCCAATTTATGATTGCCATAAACGAATTGGGCAAACTCAAAACCAATAAGCAAAAAATATTGTCTCCTTTGGTAGTGTTATTATCTCCTTTTGCTCCACATCTTGCCGAAGATTTATGGGAAGAACTGGGACATGATAAAAGCATTGCTTTTGAGCCTTATCCTTCTTATGACGAAAGATATTTAAAAGAAAGCAGCAAAACCTACCCCATTATGCTCAATGGAAAAATGAGACATAAATTGGATCTCAGCACTTCCATGAGCAAAGAAGAAATAGAAGAAAGGGTGCTGTCTGATGAAAAAGTAAAAAGTCTGCTTGAAGGCAAAACCTTGAAAAAAGTAATAGTAGTGCCGGGTAAAATTGTTAATTTAGTTGTAAGTTAGCCCAAATGAAATTAAAAATATCGGTCTTCTTTTCCATTTTCATACTTGCTTTTTCATGTAAGGACGGTGAAGCTATTCCCAAACCCAAAGCACAACTCCGTTTGGAATATCCGAAACCGGAATATGAGAAGATAAATCTTGATCATTTGCGCTTTGAAAAAAACAAATATGCTTCCGTAGAAAAAATCAACCCGGAGAAATTTAATTTGCTTTACCCGAGTATGAAAGCCAAAATATATTTGACCTATTATCCCGTAAAAAACAATCTGGATTCATTGCTTCGTGATGCCGAGAAATTTACTTTTGAACATACCATCAAAGCCGATGAGATTATCAGAAGGGATTTTGTCAATGAGAAAGAAAGAGTTTTCGGGAGTATCAATTTGGTAACGGGGAATGCCGCTTCGCAAATTCAATTTCATGCTACCGACAGTACAAGGCATTTTCTCAACGGCTCTTTGTATTTCTATGCACAGCCCAATTATGATTCCATCATGCCGGCGGTGGAATACATCCGGCATGATGTACAAAGATTATTGGAAACGCTTCAATGGAAATAAATTTATTTTCCTTTTAAAATGGCTCCCCGTCGTTTTTTTCCGTCTATTATTACTTCGACCGGTTTATCAAAACGAACATGCTTAAAATACTTCGTTTCTTCCACCACTTCCGCAGAGTTCAAGATATCATAATTAATGGCTTTGGGATCTCTATCCAGAAAAACGGAGAAATAAGCGATGTTTAAAGTCGTTAAATTATGAAAGAAATGCGAGCCTGAAGAGGCATCCAAGGGGAAACCGTCCAAACTGGTCTCTACGATTACTTTTGCTTTGGATATATGTGTCCAATTCACGGGGATTCCTATAAAACGATCGCGCGTTCCCCAACGACCGGGACCAATAAGAATATAATTTTTTGATTCGGGAAATTTTTGATTGATTTGATTTATTTCTTCTGCCATTTCCATGGTTTGGGTCTTGTCAAAATTTTCATTTTTTACAAAAATAATATCCCGGATAGTATTAATTTTACCATTTCCCATACTTTTTTCGGCATAGAGAATCAAGCGTTCTTTGTCGAGTTGTTCCGGTTTAAAACTATAATCTTCCGTAGGGATTAATAGAGGTTTTACTTGAAGGATATAGAAAGTGGCATCTCCGTCTTCATCGGGAGCAAGATCTACGGCAAATTCTATTTCCACAGGGGTGTCAAAGGCTTGTTTCAGATTATCCAGCACCATTTGAATCATTTCGGGTAACGGAATGTAATCATTTTGTAAAATGCTGGCAAAATTGGTCACCAACATTCCGTTTTCATCTACGCCGGGATACATCATATCATTATTGTAATCATAGGTTGAAACCAAATGATTCAGTGTCCCATGAGAGATGGCATCATATATATCCACTTTTTTTATGGCCGTATAAGGTCCTTCCAGCAAATTTATATTCGGATTTTTAAGATCGACGGCATAAAAGTAAGTTTGACTTTGCTTGATCTGATCTTCCATGGAGCTCAATTGGATTTTGGGATACTTCGGAGCAAACCGGAAGGCTTTTTCTCCTTCCACCACATAAGTCCCCAATCCGATGGCCAAAACGGCAAAACCGTCACGTGGTTTCATCGAGGCAAAAGGATAATAATTATAAGATTGCGCCACCCCGCTGATATCGGGATAGTAAAGGCCGTTGTGTTCACGCCCCACCAGTTCTTGAATTACAATAGACATTTTTTCATCACCGAGTTTATGATTCAAGGCTTTTGCATAGTTAACGGCAATATTGGAGAAGGTGGAGGCATAGACCAATTTTACCGCATCGATAAGCTGTTGCAAACGAAAATCTTTTTCCGGATGATTATTCGGGATGATATAGGTTTCAAAAATACCGGCAAAAGGTTGGGTCAAACTGTCTTCAAATAAACCCGACGAGCGGACGGCCAAAGGTTTTGTAAAACAATCCAATAATTCATCTAGTTTTTTTACTAGTTCATTTGACAAACGTGCTTTGAGAAAAATTTTATTTATTTCTTCGTCGGAAAGGTTTTTATCTTTGATATCTTGCAGGTTATTCTCTTCGATAAAACGCACAAATTCATCCGCTCCGATAATGGCGGTTTTGGGCATTTTGATTTTTAATCCTTTGAGAGAGCTTGCCAAATCGGCTTTATATAATAAGGAATTGATAAAGGCCAGTCCTCTTCCTTTTCCTCCGTAGGCTCCGTCGGAGAGGAGAAAAATGTTCTTGTCATTATTACAATCGGCATCTTCCCACGGCACTACTTTTCCTTGCGGTTTTTCATCGCGGTATTTTTTGAGCATGTTCAAGATGTAATTTCTAATATCATCGGCATCTTTGAAATGGTGTGCTTTTTTGGCTTCAAGAATTTTGGCCAATTGAATTTCCGAGCGTGCCATTAACCATAATGAGAAATCGTCTTTGCGGGCATGATAATCAATGCTTTCCTGGGGAATCTTTTTCAGTATTTCTTCAAATTCTTTCAAGGTAGTGGCTTTGGCGATGGGTTTGCCGTTTTTATCGCGAAAAATAAAATCACCGAAACCAATTTTCTGTTTGACTTCTTCAATTAATTTTTGGTATAGATCTTCGCTGTTTTTATCGATAAAAGTGATATTCTCACAAGCGGCTTTTTCTTTTTGCTTTTCATCGGAAGAGAGCATCACAATCGGTAAACCGGGCTTTTCTTTTCTTATTTCATGAATAAGCTGGAAACCGGTATCGGGTTGTATTTTTCCTTCTTTGGGAAATTGAACATCGGTAATGGTAACAAAAATATTGTCTTTGTATTTTTTAAAAAGCTCCATGGCTTCTTCATAATTGGTAGCCAAAAGAATTTTGGGTCTTGCCCGGAGTTTCAATACCTTATAAAGTTTATCCATTTTGATTTCTTCAATAATTTTATTGGTTTGTTTGAAAACCATTTTATAAAGCATATTGAGATAATTGGAATAAAAAATCGGATTATCTTCCACTACCAAAATCATTCTCACGGAGGCCAAACGACTGTCATTTTCGGCATTTTTTAAATCTTCGAGGTATTTGATCATTGCAAAGAAAATGCGTGATTCCCCGTCCCATACAAAAATTTTGTCAAAGCCCGTTTCTTGTTGTTTTTCCTGTAAATAGGTGAGGTGATTGGTGTTATTAAGAAGGATAAAAATAGGTAAATCAGGGTATTTTTCTTTTATTTTTTTGATAATTTTCAAAGGTCGATGAAGGTTAAACCCAATGGTAACCACTACCATATCAATATTTTTCACCGCCAGTTGCTCAAAGGTTTCTTCCGTAGAATAAACTCCGGTGATACGGGGGAGTGAGGTAAGATTTAGCTTTCCGTAATCATATAGCATAATTTCGGAAAATTTTCCGTCCCTGTTGATGGAAAAGGCATCGTAGAGATTGGATACCAATAGGATTTCTTTTACTTTATAAGGGCTCATATCGTGGTAAATATCACGCATCCGGCTGTCACGATTGAGATAATTTTGTAATAATTTTTTTGTTTTAGGCATGATAAAAAATATAGGCTGGTTTATGTATTCAAAAGTACATAAAATGTTTTAAATAAAGGGCCGCAAGTAAAGTTTTACTTCAAATAAGCACGTGCAATTTGCGCTGCCAATCGTGCATTGTTCAGGACGAGTTCTATATTGGAAACCAGACTTTCTCCTTGAGTGAGTTCCTTTATTTTTGCAAGAAGAAAAGGAGTGCTTTCTTTTCCTTTAATTCCTTTCTTGTCGTGTTCTATTAAAGCTTTTTCGATGGCCCTCGACATTATTTCTTTGTTTAAGGAGAATTTTTCCGGAACCGGATTGGCTATTACCACACCTCCTTCTATTATTGTTTCCCATTTTGCTTTAAGCGCAGCGGCGATTTCTTCGGGAGTATTCATGCGATAATCGACAGAAAATCCCGATTCACGCGTATAAAAAGCGGGGAGTTCATTCGTCTGATATCCCCAAACAGGTACACCGTAAGTTTCAAGCACTTCTAACGTTAAACCGATGTCCAATATGGATTTTATTCCTGCACAGACGACGGCAACATTAGTGCGTGAAAGTTCAAACAAGTCGGCGGAAATATCAAAAGTCTGTTGAGCATTTCTATGTACTCCTCCGATTCCTCCGGTAGCAAACACCGGAATTCCTGCCAATCGGGCTCCAATCATTGTGGCGGCAACGGTGGTAGCTCCTGTCTTTTTTTGTGAGAGGATTACCGGCAAATCCCTTCGACTTGCTTTAATTACTTTTGTGCCTTCTTGAGCCAAAAACTTTATTTCTTCGGTAGTCAACCCGATTTTAAATTTTCCGTTTATCAATGCGATGGTTGCAGGAACAGCTCCTTCTTTACGCACGGTTTCTTCAACAGATAGTGCGGTTTCCAAATTTTTTGGATAGGGCATTCCGTGGGAAATAATTGTAGATTCGAGAGCTACTACGGCTTGATGATGATCGATGGCATATTGTACTTCGGGATGAATTTCAATATAATTATGAAGGGACATTGGCAAGAATTTGTTGGATTTTTTGAATACTCATTTCGGGATTTACTGTTTTTTTGTTTTGAACGGTTATGGCTGCCGCCGCCATTCCGAATAAAGCCATTTGGTCAAGCGGCAGTTCAAGATTATCGGCATAGATTAAACCGGCGACAAAAGCATCTCCCGCTCCAATGGTATTGACAACCTTTGAAGTGATGGAATCTTTAAAGCCGATTTGATTTTCATCTCCATAAATGACTCCTTTTTTTCCCAAGGTTATAAAGACTTTTTTCACTCCTTTATCCAAAAAATATCTAATCATCTTTTCGAGGTCTTCTTTTTCATTGACTTTGATTCCGCTTAATATTTCCGCTTCGAGTTGATTGGTTTTTAAGATGTATAAATCTTGCAAAACTTTTTTGGCACGAAGAGCTTTTCTTCCCGAAACAGTATCCAATATAAATTTGTTTCCTTTGAACTTTTCCGTGATTTTTTTTAAGGCGGGGGCTTCCAAATTGGTTTCCATTACAAAATAATCGGGTTCTCGTGTAGGAAGAATATTTTGTACTAAACTTAGGCAGTTTTCTTCATTGAAAATATCCATAGCAGAAATCCCCACGGCCAAATCATTTGTTTCATCCAGTATAGCGATAAAACTCGATACTTTTTGGTTTTTAATCAGCAAACTATCTGAAATATTGATCCGGTCTTCATTACAAGCTTTGACCAAATATTTACTCAATGGGTCATCGCCAAACAATGTAGCGAGATAGACTTCAAAACCCAATAAAACCAAATTTTGTGCAATATTTCTTCCCACTCCACCGGTTCCTATTTCCATGCTACCGATATTGGCATCTCTCATGATTAATTTTTCTTCGGGAAAACCGATGATATCCACATTTGCAGCACCGGCAACGATGATTTGGGTTGGCTCGATCATAAAGAGATAAAATTTTCATAAATTTACAAGATAATCTCCAAATTTCCAATCTTTATGGATAAATTCAGTCAAATTTTTCAAGTCGATACTCCTATTATCGGAATGATTCATCTGAAAGCGCTCCCCGGGACTCCTTTTGGTTTGCTTGCTCCCGAAAAAATCATTGAAGCGGCTTTGCAAGAAGCTTATGTATATAAAGCAGCCGGAATCGATGCCTTGATGATTGAAAATATGCATGATATTCCTTATCAAAAAAATAAAGTTTCCCCCGAAATTGTAGCCATGATGTCTATTATTGCTTATGAAATAAAACAAAATACCGCCTTGCCTTTGGGAATTCAAGTTTTAGCGGGTGCCAACATTCAGGCTCTTTCGGTTGCCAAAGCAGCAGGTGCTGATTTTATACGTGCTGAAGGATTTGTTTTCGGACATATTGCCGATGAAGGTTATATCGATGCGCAAGCAGCAGAAATTTTACGCCACAGGAAACATATTGAGGCCGAAGAAATTGCCGTTTTTACCGACATAAAAAAGAAGCATAGTTCCCATGCCGTAACCGCAGATTTGGATATTGTGGAAATGGGAAAAGCAGCAGAATTTTTTGCATCCGACGGCTTGATAATAACAGGATCACATACGGGAGAGAAAGCAAATCTGGAAGAAGTAAAAGCCGTGAAAGAAAATACGGACTTGCCGGTAATAATCGGTTCAGGTATAAATGAAAACAATATTTCGGATTATTTACCTTATGCAGATGCCTTTATTGTGGGATCGTATTTTAAAAAAGGGGGATATTGGAAAAATGAACTTGAACCTTCTAAAATTAAAAACTTTATGGAAAAAGTATACCGGTATAGAAACTAACAATTTATAAAATATGAGTATAATCAAAGAAATATATGATGTTACCCGTGATGCTTCAAAATTAAAAGGAAAAGTAAGCTCTATTAAAAAAGCTTTGAAAACGGAGCTGAAACTAAACAGAAAATTCCTCAAAGAAATAGAGCAATCCAAACCGGTAGATGACAAACGAAGAAAGAAAATTATCGAGATGCTGGAAATCAATGAACTTTCGGCAGCCATTAAATATGATATTCCTTATAAATTGATTTGTCATAAAAAAGTGTCGGAAGAACTTGCAAAAGAATTTAAACTTAAATATGTAGCCGGATATGATTTTGAAAAATTGATTGAAAGTCAATATCTTAAAATCTCTTATCTTAAAAAAGATTACGAGAACCCGGCAATTAGCCTAAAAGCACGTTTACGAAATATTTATAAGCAAAACAGAATCCTTTTAAAATTACTGGAATAAAATTTTTAAAGTTACTGCTGCATAGAAAAAGCATTTTTAAATTCTTTAAAGTCCGGTGATTCTTCCACCTTCCATCCGTAGCTTTTACTCAACACATAGAGATTACGAAGGTTTTTTAGTAATTGATTTTTTGCTTTTTTTCTAACTCCGTTCAGATCGATACTTTCTTTTATTTGCGCTATAGCATTGCGATTGATTTCATTCAATTCGTCTTTGGTAAAACTATTGAAACTGCTTTGTTCCAGATTATAATATCTTATGTCGGGAATGATATTGATTTCTTCTTTCGGTATATGCGAAATCTTGATAATTTTATGCAGGGAATCCACTTCTATTTTCATTTTATTCAAGTCATAACTTACCTGTGCTTTGGCATTGACCAAAAGAACTACATTTTTATCGAAATTGAGCATATCAAATAAATATTTATCAGAATCCGAATAGGAATACACCTGATTAAAATAGGCTTCGGAAACGATCATTTTATTCATATTTCGTATGTTTTCCAAAATTACATGGCTCTGCTGTTGGATTTCCTGATTTTTCTTCTTCTCAAAATAAAGCAAACTCAAGATAATTCCGATAATAATTCCGATAAACAGATAAAAAAACCTTTTCATTCTTTCTTTTTCTTACCGGTGAAAATACTTAAATATCGTTTCTTTTCAATCACCTTTTCTTCTGAAAAAGGATCTTCCAAAACTTCTCCGTTTACATATTTTTCACTTTGGTCCAAATAATGTTTACTTGCGGGAATTCCACTTATTCCCGTAGGCAAGATGCTGTATGACTTATCCCAATCTGCTGTATTAAAAATATGCTTTTCGGAGGCTCCCATATTTGCCGTAAAAGGACGATTATAGTCATAGGTAAAGGGATTTACGGTATTGGCATTTCCGGGGGCTTTAAATTTTCTGTTCAGATGAAAAGTCCAGTCGATAATTTTCATTTTTCCCAGCGGATGTTCCAACAGCAGTTTATGTTTGTCACCCCATTTGGCTTGAAGAGGGCTGCCGTATTTTCTACTGATAATATCCAGGGATTCCTTAAAGGATTTAATTACCATATCATGAAAAGTTTCCTTTTTTTCGGTGGTAACATCATCACTCCAATTGTTGTCTTTTGTCAAAATTACATTTTGAAGGAGGTATTTGGAAAAAAGTAGCGAGCCGTTAAAAGTTTCAAAAATATTTTGGCCCATTTCATCTTGCGCTATATTTTTCACGAAAACAATCAAAAATTGGTCAAAAACCAAAGCTTGCGGGCTGTCCTTTTCATACCGGTTGTCCCATTCTTTCAAGCTTTCCAACACAGCCTTTTCATTGCGATCCAGTGTTTTTGTTTGTTCAAGTTCTTGAATGATTACAGGTTTCAATTCTACTGCTTGCAAAGAGAGATGATCGTTGAGCATTTTACGGAAGTCTTCGGGGGATAATTTTTCTTTTTCGGTAAGCATTTGACGTATACGATTGATACGATAGGGCAAATCATACCATTCACTGATATAATAAGGAAACTCCTTATCATCAATGGTTTTATTATTGGCCGAAGAAACAAAACCTCTTTCCGGATTATACTCAAAAGGAAGACTGTCGGAAGGAATAAAACCTTTCCAATCGTACTTATCCGTATCTCCCGGGAAGAATAAATAGCCCGGAGCAATTCGTTTAGGAACTTTTCCACTCATTTGCAATCCGATATTTCCATGGATATCGGCATAAGCGATATTTTGACTGACGGAATTAAATCCTTTGGCCGCTTGTTTGAAATCGCCCCAATTTTTTGCCCTGTTAAAATAATACAAAGCTTCAATTTCACGTGAATCTTCATTTCCTATCCAATGCATGGAAACAGGAGATACTTCCAGTTTATCAAATCTTGTAATGACGGGACCTCGATGAGTGAAATAGAGTTTGCGGACAACAGGTTTATCTTTTCCTTTAACATAAATCTTTTCTTCTTTGATGCGCAGGTCTTTCCATTCCCCGTTTAGTTTGTATTGAGTAGTGTCTTTTGAAATGGTTTCCATATAAAAATCGGCGCCGTCCAGCATCACATTTGTCATTCCCCAAGCAATATCTTTGTTATGTCCGGCGACAATATATGGAGATCCGGGCAAAACCACTCCCGTAACATCCAGTTTCCCTTTGATCACTTGATGCATACGGCTCCAAATTCCCGGAACATCGAGATGTAAATGCATATCATTGGAAAATAACGGTTTGCCGGTAGTGCTTTTTTTACCTGCAACGACCCAATTATTACTTCCGTTGAATATATCGGGACCGAAATCAGGTATTAAATTAATGGCAGCCACCAAGGTGGAATCGACTTTTAAACTGTCTTCATAATGGAATGAAGGATAGACATAGGTTTTATTACGTTGATAATCGGGGAATAAAAGTTTGTATTTGTCTTCATTGATTTTAGATTTTAATTTATGCAAAACTACTTCCATTTTGTATCCCAATTCGAGATTCCAAGCCATAAAACCCACTAAGTTTAAAGAATGCTCGGGTTTCCAAGCTTCCGGTTTATAGTCAAGTAATTCAAACTCAAAGGGGAGATTATCTTGATGATCTTTGATGTATTGATTGACTCCTTCGGCAAAAAATTCCAAAGGTTTACGTGTTTTATCATCCAGTGTCGGTAGGAGTTTTTTTGAATTTCCGGGGATTTGTAATTTTCGAAGAAACTCATCGGTATTTACTGTTTTCTCTCCAAAGAGTTCCGATAAGCGTCCTTGGGTTACTCTTCTTAGCAAATCCATCTGCCATAAGCGATCTTGGGCGGATATATATCCTACCACTTTGTATAGATCTTCTTCATTTTGGGCATATACATGAGGAATCCCGTATTCATCCCGATATACTTTTACTTCCTCTTTTAAACCCTCCATTTGAATGGTGGCATTATAGTCGGGCAAAGCGGATTTTTTTATTTTTTGTACATAAAAATAACCGCCGGTGAGGGCTATTATGAATAATAAAACAGATATTTTTAAAATTTTTTTCATAGTAGTTTTTTCAATTATCCAAATATAAAAAAAAGGCAGCCATAATTGACTGCCTTTTTAATAAAAATTATTGATAGTGAATTATTTTACCAAAAATGGAGCTAGAATAAGTGCTACTACCGACATCAATTTAATCAAAATGTTCAATGAAGGTCCGGAAGTGTCTTTAAAAGGATCACCTACGGTATCTCCGGTTACGGCAGCTGCATGAACAGCACTTCCTTTTCCGTATTTTTTACCGTTGATTTCCACGCCTTCTTCTACCATTTTTTTGGCGTTATCCCAGGCGCCTCCGGCATTGGATTGGAAAATGGCCATCATTACTCCTGATACGGTTACACCGGCCAACAAGCCACCGAGCATTTCAGCTCCTCCGAGTAACCCTACAATTACAGGAGTCAATACGGCGATCAAACCGGGAACTACCATTTCACGAATAGAGGCTTTGGTAGATATTTCCACACATTTTTCATATTCGGCTTTACCGTCCGCTTTGTCAAAAACAGCTTTGTCTTCCGCACTCCATTCCTCTTCTTTTTTACCTTCGTTTTTACGCATAACCGCCAAGGCATTTTTCAATTCGGGAATATTATGAAACTGACGTCTTACTTCATTAATCATATCTTCGGCAGCTCGTCCTACGGCATCCATAGCCATGGAAGAGAAAAGGAAGGGAAGCATAGCTCCCAATAAAAGTCCTCCCATTACTTTGGGATTGGAAATATCGATGACATCAATTCCGGCGGTTGACATAAAGGCTGAGAATAAAGCCAAGGCAGTCAAGGCGGCAGATCCGATAGCAAATCCTTTTCCGATGGCCGCAGTAGTGTTTCCTACGGCATCGAGTTTGTCTGTTCTTTCACGTACTTCAGAAGGAAGGTTAGCCATTTCTGCAATTCCTCCGGCATTGTCGGCAATGGGTCCGTAAGCATCTACGGCCAATTGGATTCCCAGGTTAGACAACATTCCGATAGCGGCTATGGCAATACCGTAAAGTCCGGCAAAATAATAAGCGCCAATGATTGCTATTACAATGAAAATAGTAGGCCATAAGGTAGATTTCATTCCTACGGCTAAACCTGAAATAATATTGGTAGCGGATCCTGTGGTGGATTGCTTCACGATTTTTAGGACGGGTTTTTTACCGGTTCCCGTATAATATTCGGTAATCATTCCGATAGCTACTCCGGATAAGAGTCCCAAAACAATGGAAATAAATACGCCCATGGCAGAATACTCTTTTCCGTTATATACCCATTTTTCGGGTAATAGATTGGTAACGATAAAATAGGTAGCGATAATCATTAAGATTGCCGAGATGATTTCTCCTTTGTTTAAAGCTTTATGCGGACTTTGTCCTTCTTTTACTTTTACAAAGAAAGTTCCGATAATGGATGTAATGATTCCCGTTGCCGCCAAAATCAAAGGAAGCAAAACGGCATTCAATCGATTGTCCCCTTCAAAACCCGGTGCACCGATAAACAAAGCTCCAAGCACCATAGCACTGATAATGGAGCCTACATAAGATTCAAATAAATCCGCTCCCATACCGGCGACATCACCTACATTATCTCCTACGTTATCGGCAATAGTAGCAGGATTCAAGGGATGATCCTCGGGAATTCCGGCTTCTACTTTTCCAACCAAATCGGCACCTACATCAGCTGCTTTGGTATAAATACCTCCTCCCACACGGGCAAAAAGGGCGATGGAAGAAGCTCCGAACGAAAATCCGGTGATTACGGTAATTACCTTATAAATATCCCAATCGAGATTTGAATAAATGATGAAAAGAAGTGCCAATCCGGTTACTCCGAGACCAACTACTGCCATTCCCATTACACTACCTCCGGTAAAGGCAACTTCAAGCGCTTTTCCTAAACTGGTTCTTGCGGCATTGGTGGTTCTTACATTGGCATTGGTGGCTACACGCATACCGATAAATCCGGCAAGTGCTGAACTCAATGCTCCCATGATAAATGAAACACCTACCAACCATGAAGAAGTTTCGGAATCGGCAGTGAAAGCCAATAAGAAAAAGACCACGGCAACAAAGATCCAAAGTACTTTGTATTCGGCCATCAAGAAAGCCATGGCTCCTTTACGGATGTGTTTGGAGATGGAGTCCATGCGTTCGGTTCCTACTTCTTGTTTGGCTACCCAACTGGCTCTCCAGTAAGTAAATAGTAAAGCTAATATTCCTATCGCTAATACTACATAAATAATGTTTTGCATTTTTCTGTTTTTTTAGTTTTTGCAAATTTACATTATTTTTTCTAAGTTTTAGGACTAAGTCTTAGAGCAAAATGTTTCCATTTCCATTTTATTTCTTCTCCCTTTAAACTTTTCCTATTTATATTTGTCTTATAACAAAGAAATATGCCGAATGATTGAACCCGATATAAATGCTTTTAAGCATTGGGAGAAAAATGTACAGATGAATTGGATAGTGAAACACTATTCAAAGGATTTGTATTGGGTAATTCGCCCGATTGTCAAAACGCATGAGAATGCCGATGATGTTTTGCAAAATACTTTTATTAAAATTTATAAATCTTTGGGTTCTTTTAACTATAATAGTAAACTTTTTTCGTGGCTTTACCGGATTGCCGTGAATGAATCACTTAATTTTTTAAAGAAAAACGGAAAATATTCTCGGGGAGAAACTTTAAATGAAGATTTGATTGCCGCTTTGAAAAATGATCCTTGGTTTGACGGAGACGAAGCTCTTTTAAAATTGGAAAAAGCTTTGTTAAAACTACCTCCGCGTCAACAAGAAATTTTCCGTCTGAAATATTTCAGCCAAAAAACATTTGATGAAATCTCCCAAATATTGGGAGTTTCGACCGGTAGCTTAAAAGCCTCTTATCATTTGGCAGTAAAAAAAATTAAACAAATATTAAACCTTTTGTGATTCAAATTGTCTTATAAACGTGATGGAAAACAAACATAACATAGAAAATTTAATGAAATCCTTGAAATCGGGATACAAAACTCCAGAAAATTATTTTGATGAGTTGGAGAGTCGTTTGGCTAACGGAATGAAGAAAGAGAGAGCCAAAAAGAGATTCTTATATTCATTGTCTGTTGCAGCGAGTGTTCTTCTGATTTTTGGAATGAGCATATTTTTTCTGATGAAAAAAGAGGATCCATATAATCAAAATAAAACCGGATTTTCTCATCCTGTTTCTGTAAACGATGATGCTTTTTTTGATGATATAGATGAAGAAACAATAGAAGAATATCTTGTAGACAACGGATTGATGGATGAAATTTATGATGAAACCGAAATAAATATAAATTAAAAATAAATAGATATGAAAACAGTAAAATTAGTTAGTATCGTGATGGTATTATTCCTTAGCCTGAATCTTCAAGCGCAACATAGAGGAATGGGATCCCAAATGGGAATGCAAGGTCCCAAATACCAAAAAATAATGGAGAAAAAAATGATTTTCATGAAAGAGAATTTAATGTTGACTCCCAAAGAATCAAAAGCTTTTGAAACGGCTTATAAGAAATATGCACAGGAAAAAATGCAATTGAGAAAAAAAATTCAACAAGAATTTCGAATGAAAATCGAAAAAGGAAAATACCTCGAAATGTCTGATGCGGAATTGAACAAGCTTTTGGACAGAAAAATGGAATTGGAAAATCAGAGAATGAAAATCGAATTGAATTTCCAAAAAGAATTAAGAAGAATATTACCTCCAAAAAAAGTGGTAAAATTCTATAAAACCGAGCGAAACTTTAATAGAAAGATGATGGCGAAAATCAGAAAAAACAAAAGATCTCATAAAATGAATAAAAAACAGCCGAAAAACTCTAAAAAATAATAACTATGAAAATTTATAAAACTTTGGTCGTGATTTTTTTTATCATTATTGGATATGATTCATATGCCCAAGAAAACAATAAAGAAATTTTAACTAATGAAGAGAAACATATTTTGCGAGAGCTCAGAGAAGAAGAAAAATTAGCACGTGATGTATATTTATATGCGTATGAAAAATACGGGCTTCCTATATTTTCAAATATTAGCCATAGTGAGCAGAGACATATGGATCAAGCTTTGTATTTACTTGAAAAATATGACTTAGGTGATTCTGCTACCAGACAAAAAGGAGTTTTTAACAGTAAAAAATTACAAGAATTATATAAGCGATTAACAGCTAAAGTTGATAAATCCCTTTTAGATGCTTTGGAAGTAGGAGCGATAATTGAAGATTTGGACATTAAAGATATTCGCGAATTTCGTAAGAAAACCAATAAAATTCTTATTATTAATACATTCAATAAACTTGAATGTGGTTCTCGTAATCATATGCGCGCTTTTATAGCTCAAATAACTTCCAGAGGCAGAAAATACAGACCCCATTATATCAATGAGTCTTTATTTACTGAAATAATTACTTCACCTCATGAACGATGTGGAAGATTATGAAGTTTGAATAGGAAATAAAAAATATCTGAAAAATGAAAAATCAACTTTTATTTATATTGATAGGAATCTTTAGTTTATCCTGTCAACAAAATAAATCAAGTACTTTAAATAAAGAACATACATCAAGAGTAATTTCTGAAACACATAACCAAAAAATAGATAAAAAAGGCTACCAATTGATGAAACAACATTGTTTTGTTTGTCATTTTGAAAAACCCGATCCCTCCAGAAGAGATCAAATGATAGCTCCTCCGATGGTTCGTATTCAGGAACATTATAAACCTGCTTATAATACTGAGGAAGAATTTGTAAATGCAATCACGGACTGGGTAAAACATCCGTCAGAAGAAAATGCTATGATGCCGGGGGCGGCGAGGAAATTCGGATTGATGCCTCCTCTTTCTCTTTCCGATCAAGATTTGGAACTTATTGCAAAGGCCTTGTATAAAACGGATTTTGGAAATTTACCGAAAATGCAGCAAGGACAAAACAGCAAAATAGGTCTAAATAACGGGAAAAAATGGAAAATTAATGCTCATACAAGAAAGGAAATATCTACTATTCAAAATAGTTTGAAAGATTTCCATTCGGATGATTTGAATGATTACCATGCTTTGGGTAATAAAATCTTTGATCATACAAGATCTATTCTTTTGGATAAGTCCTACCAAGAAGAAGATTTTAAACCTATACAACAATTTTTTCATCAAATAGAGGAAGATCTTCATGCACTTATTGCTGCCAATGATATCGAAACCGCCCAAAAGCAAACTCGTATTTTGCAGAAAAAGTTTGACAGTTTTAATGATTATTTTGAATAATAAAAATTATAAAAAAGGCGCAAAAGCGCCTTTTTTATAATTCTTTTATCCAACTTCTTCTGCGTTTATGTTGCACATGATCGTAGTTTTGCCAGTTGTTTAGAACTTGAAAATTGTCTTCAAATACGCCGGTAGTTTCTATATCCCTTATTCCTTTTTTCATCATAAATTGATGCAATGCATCAAAAAGCAATACGGCGACACCTTTGGGTTCATATTCGGGGACTACCCCCGAAATCAATGTATCTACACCTTTTGGTTTTTTAAAAGCTTTCCAAAGATGGTACCATCCAAAAGGCCATAAGCTTCCGTTTGCTTTCTGCATAGCTTCGGAAAGACTGGGGATGGTAATTAGAAAACCGACTATCTTCTCTTTGTCTTTTACAAAAAATGTGTACTGGGGATCTAAAACGGAAAAATATTTTTTCTTGTAAAATTCTTTTAGTTTGTCATCAAATTCTATAACGTAAGGCAAATGTTTGAATGATTGATTTAAAATATCAAAGGTCAATTCCGCATATTTTTCGAGTTCTTTTTTGTTTTTGGGCGAAAAAACTTTCATCCCGAAACGGCGTTCGATGAGTTTGGCTCCCCGTTCGCCTTTTTTTACCAAATCATCTGTAAGTTTTAAATGAAATTCCACCCAATCTTTTTCTTTTTCAAAACCATATTTTTGCATCAGTGTTTTGTAATAGGGCATATGATAAACTGAAGCGATAGAAGGTAATTCTTTAAAACCTTCTATAAGCATTCCTTGCGTATCCAAATTGGTATATCCCAGAGGCCCATGAACCTTTTTCATCCCTTTTTCTTTTAACCAATTTACAGCTGTATCCATCATCATGCGAAAACTTTTCTCATCATTATAGGTTTCCAGCCCGGCGATTCGTCCGTATTTTTCGCCTGTTTTTTCATTATATCTGGGATTGATAATGGCAGCTATCCGGCCTACCGGACGATCTTTCCAATAGGCAACCCATTTTTTCATTTCGGCAAATTCCAATGCCGGATGTTGGGTCCAATATTTTTTTTCATCGCTCTTAATGGGAGGAATCCAATAGTTATGGTGCTTATATAAGGTATAAGGAAATTCAATGAAATCCTTGAGTGTTTGAGAGTCAGAAACTTCCTTTATGTAATATTTTTCCATACATCTAAAAAATCTGCGGTAAAATTACAAATTAATTTTATTGTATATAATGGCTTTTGTTTCTTTTGAAATAATTTAATTATTATTGAAAAATAGATGCTTATCTTTTTTTAATGCGGTCTATTTATGTCTAAAAATTGAAAAAAACTTCCTAAAACGGGTTTTATAAAAAAAACAAATGAATGATTTTGCATGAGAAAAGGGTGTCATAGGAAGGTAGGAATGCTTGTGTAAAAATATTTTTATTTATTAAAATACTTTAAAATCGATAAAGAATCATTCACCTTTATTTTCGCTTTTCTTCCCAAAATTAATGTCCTGTTATCTACAATATGACCGGCAGGAAAATTAAAAATTACAGGATATCCTTTATTTTTTACATGCTTAAGGATAATTTCTTTGACATTTTCTCCGATAAAATCATCCTTTTTTTTGATTCCCATTCCTCCGATTATCAGTCCTTGCAAGTGGTCGAAATAGCCTGCATTTTTAAGTGCATAGAGCATGCGGTCATAAGAGTAAGTGTATTCTCCCACATCTTCCAAGTAAAGGATTTTTCCCGAGGGATTGATTTGGTATCTACTCCCTAAAAGGCTGACCAATAAAGAAAGATTTCCACCGACCACCACTCCTTTTCCTTTTCCTTTTATATTTAATGAGTCGGAAGGTATTTCATATATCAGTTTTTTCCCTTTAAAAAAATCTTTTAAACTTTTTATCGCTTCTTTTCTTTCCTCGCGGGGATGCTCCAAACTAATAGGCATTATGGCATGCGCCGATTGATATCTCAGTTGATGCAAAACACTGTGCAACACCGTAATATCCGAGAATCCGATAAGCCATTTCGGATGTTTTTGAAATTCGGTAAAGTCCAAACTGTCAATAATTCTGACACTTCCATAACCGCCACGAGCAGACCAAATGGCTTTGACAGTGGAATCATTCAAAGCCTCCTGCAAATCATGGAATCTTTGAGAGTCGGTGCCGGCAAATGTATAATGTTTTTTATAGAGATTCGGACTGTATTTGGGGATATACCCCCAAGATCTTAATAAGGAATCGGCTCGCTGCATATAATGCAATGTGGAGTCTATATACCCTGAGGGTGCTACATATAACACCGTATCTCCTTTTTGTAAATGCGGAGGGGAAATCCATTGTGTTTTTTCTGTTAATGCATGCGTTTCATTAGGTGTTTGACGTGAAGAACTGCATGAGAATAATCCCCACACAAGAATAAAAGAAAAAATAGAAAAAAAATGTTTCATAAATGATTTTTATGGTTTTACTATTCTTTCATATACATTTTATACCGGTTATAGCATTGCAAAAGTGCTTCAAGAATCTGTAAATCATTTGCTTTTTGTAAAAAACGTTCGGAATAATCACATGATTCGAGCACGAGATAAACATCCTTTTTTTCTACATTTAATAAATTGGATAATAACTCACGGTCATATCGCTCGGCTAACATTTTTCGTACCTTTTCTTCTTTTTGAATTTGTTTCAACCTGCGCAAGTCTTTGCCTTGTGTACTAAACAAATTATAAATTAAGTCGACCGGATTCATGATTTTTTTCAAAACATCATTTAAGCCGGTGAGTCTGTTAGGAGTAGGATTTCCAAACATGGCTTGAATTTTCATGCTGATATCAATGGGTTTTTGTATAGGGATGATATCGACATCCCTTTGTAATATCCCGGTTAATTGTTTGCTGCTAACAATTACTTCGTTGAGTTCCAACGGATTCTCTATTAAATAAATGGTTTGATGTCCTTTAAGATTTTCTTTGGTAACAGGCATAAGTAAATTTTGATACCCTAAAAAACTGATGAGTATGGTATCTCCTACTTTTGCTTGAATGGCGAAAAGCCCGAGATCATTGGAAGAAACTCCTTTAAGGGATTTTAAATTTATAATATTTGCACCCGGTAGAGGTTGTTGAGATTTATTGCTGTATAGAGTGCCTGTAAAAAATTCAGAAGAATATTCTTGTGCAAACAAGGGAAAAGAAAGTAAAAAAACAAATAGAAATATAGTGAAGCGATTACTCATTAATACGGTCATTATCATGATTTAAAAGATATCTATCAGTAAAAGTATAAAAAAAAGAAAAAGAGACGGCTTTGCTTAGCAATTTTTTAACCTTTATTTCCGGTGTTTTTTGATTTTATAAGGTCGGGATTAGGCTATTAGGCAGGTTAAAAAATGCTTCTGTTACAAGAATTTTTTGTATCTTGCCATATTATTTTAAAAAGGAATTTATGAATAACGAAGAAAGAATAATTCCCATAAATATTGAGGACGAAATGAAGTCAGCCTACATAGATTATTCTATGTCGGTAATCGTTTCCAGGGCCTTGCCCGATGTTCGTGACGGACTCAAACCCGTTCACAGAAGGGTACTTTATGGGATGAACGGATTAGGGCTTGCTTCAAACAGACCCTATAAAAAATCTGCCAGAGTAGTCGGGGAGGTTTTGGGTAAATATCACCCTCATGGAGACTCCTCGGTTTATGATGCCATGGTGCGTATGGCACAAGATTGGAGTGTCCGTTATTTGATGGTTGACGGACAAGGAAACTTTGGTTCGGTAGACGGTGACAGCCCTGCGGCGATGCGTTATACCGAGGTTAGAATGCAAAAATTATCCGAAGAAATGATGGCGGATATCGACAAGGAAACCGTCGATTTTGCGCCCAATTTTGACGATACCTTGCAGGAACCTACCGTATTGCCTTCAAAAATTCCCAACCTTTTGGTAAACGGAGCTTCGGGAATTGCCGTAGGTATGGCGACCAATATGGCTCCGCATAATTTGACAGAAGTCATCAACGGAACCATTGCTTATATCGATAATCCCGACATCAGTATCGAAGAATTAATGCAATACATTCAAGCTCCCGATTTCCCTACCGGAGGAACCATTTACGGTTATCAAGGAGTGAAAGATGCTTTTGAAACCGGACGGGGGAAAATAGTACTTCGGGCCAAATATCATTTTGAAGAAATCAAAGGAAGGGAAGCCATAGTGGTTACAGAAATTCCATATCAAGTCAACAAAGCGGATATGATCAAAAAAACCGCCGACTTGGTCAATGAAAAAAAATTGGAAGGGATTTCAGATATCAAAGATGAATCCGACAGAAAAGGAATGCGTATCGTGTATTATCTTAAACGTGATGCCATTCCCAATGTCGTTTTAAATAAACTTTTTAAATATACCGCTCTTCAATCTTCGTTTAATGTGAATAATATTGCATTGGTGAACGGAAGACCGGAGACTTTGAATTTAAAAGACCTTATACGTGAATTTGTCAATCACCGTCACGAAGTGGTGACAAGACGTACGCAATACGAATTGAGAAAGGCGGAGGAACGTGCGCATATACTCGAAGGCTTGATTATCGCCTCCGACAATATCGATGAAGTGATTGCCATTATCCGCGGATCCAAAAGCCCCGATGAGGCCCGAGAAAAATTGAGAGAGCGTTTTGAGTTATCCGAGATTCAGGCGAAAGCCATTGTCGAAATGCGTTTACGTCAATTGACAGGACTGGAACAAGACAAGCTTCGATCGGAATATGACGAATTGGTAAAAACCATTGCCGACCTCAAAGATATTTTGGAGAAAAAAGAAAGACGTATGCAAATCATCAAAGACGAATTGATCGAAATGCAAGAGAAATTCGGTGATGAAAGACGTACGGATATCAATTTTGCCGGTGGCGATGTAAGTATTGAAGATTTAATTCCCAATCATCAAGTGGTGATTACCATTTCGCACGCAGGGTATATTAAAAGAACGCTCCTTTCCGAATACAAATCCCAAAAACGTGGAGGAACCGGCCAAAAAGGAGTTTCCACCAGATCGGAAGATTTCTTGGAACATATTTTTGTCGCCAATAATCACGATTACCTTCTATTCTTTACTCAAAAAGGAAAAGTATTCTGGATGCGTGTTTTTGAAATCCCCGAAGGAGGAAAGGTCTCCAAAGGAAGAGCTATTCAGAATTTGATCAATCTCGACAAAGACGATAAAGTAAAAGCCTTTTTGAATACTAAAAACCTCAAAGATCAAGATTATATCAATTCCCATTATGTTTTAATGGTAACTAAGAAAGGTGTGGTGAAGAAAACTTCTTTGGAACAATATTCGCGTCCGCGTCAAAACGGAATCAATGCCATTACCATACGTGAAGGAGATGAATTGCTGGATGCAAAATTGACCAACGGAAACAGTCAAATTATGCTGGCGGCAAAATCCGGAAAAGCCATTCGTTTTGAAGAGTCAAAGATTCGCGCAATGGGAAGAACAGCTTCGGGAGTCCGTGGTATCACGCTAGCTGACGATAAGGACGAAGTAGTTGGCACGGTTTCTGTAAATGATATGGATGCAGATATTCTGGTAGTATCTGAAAAAGGATACGGTAAACGTTCCAAACTTGAAGATTACAGAATGACCAATCGCGGTGGAAAAGGAGTGAAGACAATTAACATTACCGATAAAACCGGTGCCTTGGTAGCAATGAAAGACGTAACCGATGATGATGATTTGATGATTATCACAAAAAAAGGATTAACCATACGTATGCCGGTGGCCGATTTGAGAGTAATGGGAAGAGCTACCCAAGGAGTGAAGCTCATCAACTTGAAAAACGGAGATGAAATTGCCGCAGTGGCAAAAGTAATGAAAGAGGAAGAAGTAATAGAAGACTCCGGAGAAAGTACGGAAGAGATTCAAAACGAAGAAAATAACACAGATCAATCGAATAAAAACAATCAAGAACAATAGTAAAATCACGAACAAAATGAGAAAATTAGCATTTTTATTAATCACACTTTTTAGCATAAGCATATATGCTCAAAAAGCAGAACTAAAATCAGCCCAAAAATTATACAAAAAAGGAAATTTGGTAGAAGCCTTGAAAGAAGTAAATGCCGCTTGTCAATTAAAAGATCAGGCAGACGATAAGACCAAAGCCAAAATCATGTATACCAAGGCTGAAATTTTAGCCAAATTGGGAAGCAAAGATTTTTCCAATTATGAAAAAGCAATTGCAGTTATAAATAAATTGCAAGATTTTGAGAAAAAAACCGGTAAAGAAAGATATAGTGACGATGCCAAAAAATTGGCCCGTCAAATAGAAGCCGAGTTAGGAACCATGGCGCCAAAATTATATGAGAAAAAAGAATATGAAAAAGCAGCCAAGGCATTTGAATTGATTTACAAATTAAACGGGAATAAAGATTTGCAATATTATGCCGCAGTAGCCTATTTACAAGCAAAAGATTGGGACAAAGCCCTTCCTTTATTGCAAGACTTATATAAAACCGGTTATACCGGACAAAAAACCGTTTATACAGCTGTTAATAAAAGTACCGGAAAAGAAGAACAATTTGCAGATAAGAAAGCTGCCAAATTAATGATTGTTGCCGGTACTCACAAAGACTTAAAAGAAACACAAACAAAAAACCTTCAATCCGATATCATTACCAATATTCTTTATGTATTAGGACAAAAAGGAGATGAAGAAGCTGCTATCAAGTTTATCGAAGATGCAGAAAAAGTAGATCCCAACAACTTGGATATCATTATAGGAAAAGCTAATTATTACCTCAAAAAACAAGACAGCAAGAAATTTGCAGAAGCAATGCAAAAAGCAGTGAATCTTGAACCTAATAACAAGATATTCAATTTTAACTTAGCTACTGCTTATTATCAAATGGGTAAATATGATGAGGCTAAAAAATATTATGAAAAAACCGTTGAACTCGATCCCGGTTATGTAGATGCTTACAAAGGACTTGCTTATATCGTATTGGTTCCGGAAAAAGAAATTACGGAACAAATGAACAAGGATGAAGTATTGATGAATGACAGACTATATAACAAGTATAGACAACAACAATTAGACTTATACAAAAAAGCTTTACCCTACTTTGAAAAAGCCAGAGAAAAAGCTCCTGAAGATCAAGAAGTATTAAGTGCACTTAATAAAATATACCGTGACTTGGGATACAAAGATAAAGCCAAAGAAGTGAAAGCAAAATTGGACGAAGTAAGATCTAAATAAAAGATTTTTATTTAATTAAAAAGGGAGCTCAAAATGGGCTCCCTTTTTGATTTGTAATTTTTCTAAAATTGATTTAATTTTTATTTTTTATATATTTTATATCCAATTTACCTATTTTTAATATTTGCTTTGTTCGGGCTTTTTCTTCCTTTTCTCTTTCCCATTTAAGTTCCTTTCCAAAAGTTTTATCCCATTCGGATTTTGATAAAGGGAGTATGGATGCTTCTTTTAAATAGTCAATGCTTAACTCTATGGGTGAAACAAGATTTTCAGTGTTTTCTTCATAAATAAGGGTTAATGTTCCGAATCCCCATCCGGCATTCTGCACTTCCGGAATATTTTTAATTCTATCGATTACCTCTTGAAAACCCTCAAAACTTTGTGGAAAGCAGTAGATATTTGCATAATGTTTGTCGATGTACTTATTGGGTTTTACGTATTTTTTATCCAAATAAAATTTCACATAAAAATCATTGATATTCCCCGCTAAATCCAAATCATTATTGATTTTTAAACCCAAGTTTAAAAGTTCCCTGTATTTTCCGGATTGTAATTTTTTTAGTTTTCTTTTTCGCTGGTACCATTCTTCGCTGAAAAACCCGATTACGGCAAATAGTAAAATTATTCCCATCCATCCCATTCCCATTTTTACCGATTCTTTAAATGAATTATCTATTATGGAAAAAAGAAAGATAAATAGTCCCAGCAAAAAGCCTCCTATCATTCCGGGAAATAAATATTCCTTGAATTTTTCTTTGCGAATGATCTTTATATTCGTATCGGTCATTTTGATTCTATGGGTCATACCTATTTAAAATGGGAATTTTTTAAGAGTTCTGTATATTCTTCTTTTCTTCTTAAATAGAATTCAAATTTATGAAAAATAAATTAAAATATTATGCATGTTTATGGCTAATGATCAATAACTTTGGAATAGATTTATTTAAACCAAGAGGTAGAAGCAGGAAGACTTTAAAGGAAATTTATATAAAAATGATAATTTTTTTGACCTTTAATTATAAACAAACAAAATATTTCCGCTTAGGGAGATATGGTAAGGTTTTAAAGTGTAGTTTCCTTCTCCGTCGATCAATTGCCCGTCATACAAACTGTATTTGTTTCCTTCGCAGTCGCAAGAGCAGGTGAATTGATTGGGATTCATCCGGGAACAAGTAGAAGGGTAATGATTGGGATCTGAAGCTTCCCAAGCCAAGAATTGGTTTCCCGTATTGATGATAATCACTCCTTTGATTCCTATTTCCGGAATCAATACCGAATTATTGGCAAATTTCAGGGGACTGTATTGTGGCAAGTCCAAATTGATTTCTCTGCTGAAAGAAATATCCTTTAAATACGGATTCCTTTCCTGCTTGGTTTTTGTGCAGGAAAGGAGCGTAATATATATACTTATGATGATTAATAAGTAGGATTTTTTTTTCATTTTAAAATCAATGGGTTAATTTTTCCAAGACCTTAACCGCTTCATAGAGATAAGGATCTTTTTTCAGGTTTTTGATCCACCGTTCTCTTTTGTTGCTGAATAAAGTGTCATTTTGGTGTTGCAGTTGATCTTCCTTTAAAATTTTAAGGGATAAATCGGACTCAAATTTGGTAATGCTGTCGTAATATTTTCCGGTTTTGTTGATTTTTTCCAAATCGGCAATATACTTATCCATTTTCAGGTAGATGGTATCATCCTCTTTGTTTCCGGCAATCCATTTGGCTTTATCTTTTATATTTTTAAATAGAGTAGTGGTGTCTATTCGCTTTTGTTCTTCCTCTATAATTTGTTTTTTTCCGTTTAAGTCAAAAACTTGGTATTTTGCCGGAGCGATTTTATCCCATGCCAGAGCGGTTTTCTCGTCTTTTTCACGGATTTTCATAAATTGGTATTGATCCGGAATGATGATATCCGGAATAACTCCTTTGCGTTGGGTTGAACCGCCACTTATTCGGTAAAACTTTTTGGTGGTCCATTTCAATGCGCCGATATCACCAAACTCTTTTCCGGGAACACGTTGAAGGTCTACTATATTTTGTACGGTTCCTTTTCCATAAGTAGGGCTCCCGATGATAATGGCTCGGTTATAATCTTGAAGGGCAGCAGCAAGAATCTCGGATGCCGAGGCCGATAGTTCATTAACCAAAACCACAACGGGTTTGTCAAAAACCACTTCTTTGTTTCCGTCTTTTAAAACCTCGACTTTTCCTTCTTTGTCCCTCACTTGCACCACGGGCCCTTTATCAATAAAAAATCCGGCAATATCGATGACGGTAGATAGCGAACCGCCTCCATTATTTCGTAAATCCAAAACAATTCCTTGCACTCCTTCTTTATTGAGTTTTTCCAACTCTTTTTTGATATCCGTAGCGGCCGTACGTTTCACTTTTTTGGTGAAATCCATATAAAATTTGGGCAAATAAATATATCCCAGTTTTTTATTGTTTTTATCTATCACCAAAGATTTGGCAAAGGTTTCGTCCAGTTCCACACGGTCACGCGTAATGGGAATCGTTTCAATAGAGCCGTCCACTCGTTTCACAATCAATTTCACCACGGTTCCTTTCTTTCCTTTGATGAGTTTTACCACTTTTGATAAGCGCATACCCATAATATCTACCGGTTCTTCATCTCCTTGTGCCACTTTTTGTATCAAATCACCTACTTTCAATTTTCCGTCTCTCCAAGCGGGACCACCGGCAATGACTTCTACAATTTTCACATAATCACCTTCTTTTTGTAAGCGTGCACCGATTCCTTCAAAAGAACCGGACATACTTGTGTCAAAACGTTCTTTGAGTGTAGGGCTGAAATAATTGGTGTGCGGATCATATAAATTTGTAATGGTATTCAAATAGACCGAAAAGTAATCGTCTTTTTCCATATCCTTAAAAAGCGCTTTGGTGGTTTCCATACTTTTTTTGGTGGCTTCCAAAGCTTCTTTTTTTAATACGTCCAATGATTTCTTTTGATAGGTAGAGTCCTTTTCTTTCTTCTTTTTCTCTTCTTTGATTTTGTCATACAAACGTGAAAGTGTAGAAAATTTAAGGTATTTTCTCCATTTGTCTTTTAACTCTTCTTTGTTTTTGGCATAGGTGAGTTTGTCAAAATCATTGATAATTATTTCATCTTTGTCAAAATCAAAAGGTTCTTTCAAAAGCTCATCAATCATTTGCATGGCTTCGTTTTGCCTTTTTTTGATGATCTCATATGATTTGTCAAAAAAATCCAGGTCGGAATAGAGTACTTCCTCGTCAATATCGTGTTTATATTGGGATAAAGTGTCGATATCTTGTTGCAGAAAATACCTCTTGGAAGGATCCAAATCTTTGATATAATCCGAATAAACGGCTTCGGAAAAATCATTGTCCAAAATTTGCGGGTGGTAATGATAGTTGTCCAATACTAATTCCATTCTTCTTAAAATTGAAGAGTCTTTTTCACTCTCTTGCTGATATTTTTTGAAACCAAAAAAACCTGCGGCAATGAGTAACGCAAGTAAGAGGTATTTGTAATTCTTTTTCATAAAATCTATTAATTTGTTTGTCATGTAAATTATTTAGAAAAAACTATGCCACTGATTGTGAATACAAAGTTAATATTTTTAGAGATACGGACAATTTATATTTGGAAAGAACAAAAATTTATTATGCGTGCATAATAAATCAAAAAAATTTTGTATCTTCGTGAGACAGAAACAAATATGTATTTAACTTAAAAAAATATATTCCTATGAAAATATTACTTCTGATGAGTAGCGTCCCGGATACCACCTCCAAGATTAATTTTACGGATGGTGATACAAAGTTTGATGAAAACGGGATTCAATGGGTAATCAATCCCCATGATGAATTTGCATTGACTAAAGCCATGCAACTCAAAGAGAAACACGGAGCGGAATTGGTCGTGCTCAATGTGGGAACTGCCAAAACCGAGCCTGTAATAAGAAAAGTATTGGCTATCGGTGCCGATCGCGCCGTTAGAATAGACGTGGAGCCTACCGACAGTTATTTTACCGCTGTACAAATCGCCGATTATATCAATAAACATCCCGAGTTTGACTTGATTATGGCAGGAAAAGAATCCATCGATTTTAACGGTGGAATGGTACACGGAATGGCAGCCGAAATGACCAATAAAAAATTTGTCAATGCCGTAATCGGTTTTGAAATGAAAGACGGAAATACCGTTGAAGTTTCTCGTGAAATCGAAGGAGGAAAAGAAACAATTGAAACCACTTTGCCTTTGGTGATCGGGGGACAAAAAGGTTTGGTAAAAGAAGAAGAATTACGTATTCCCAATATGCGTGGAATTATGATGGCGCGAAAAAAACCTTTGGAGGTATTACCTGCCGTAGAAGCAGAAGTAAGAACCAAAATCGAGAAGTTTGAAAAACCGCCTGTCAAAGGAAGTATAAAAATGATCGATAAGGATAATCTGGATGAATTAATCGATTTACTTCACAACGAAGCCAAAGTTATTTAACAAACCAAAAAATTTTTGAATTATGTCTATATTAATATATGCCGAAAAACAAAACGGGAAAGTAAGCAAAGGAGCCAAAGAGTTGGCCTCTTATGCCCGTGCTTATGCCGATAAAACCGGAGACCAAGTAGTAGCCGTAGGTTTCTCTTTGGAAAATCCCGAAGAATTATTCCAATACGGAGTAAATAAAGTATTGAATGTCACCAATGATAAACTAAAAGATTTTAATGCCTTTGCCTATTCGCATGTCATTAAAGAAGCCGTAGATAAGGAAAACTCTAAAATGGTTTTGATCAGTTCCAGTAATGACTCTATTTATGCAGGTCCCATCATTGCACAATATATCGATGCGGGTTATGTTTCGAATGTGATTTCATTGCCTGAGGACAGCGATCATTTTGTAGTAAAAAGAAAAGTTTTTACCAGTAAGGGAATTGCCTATACGGCCATCTTGACAGATAAAAAATTATTACGTATTTCCAAGAATTCATTTGGAATCGCAGAAAAAGCCGTGGACGGTAGTGTGGAAGAATTTAATCCGCCTGTTGATCTCAGCGTATATGATGAATATAAAGTAGTAAATGTAGAAAAAGTAACCGGAAAAGTTCCTTTGACCGATGCGGATATTATCGTATCGGCAGGTAGAGGCTTGAAAGGACCCGAAAATTGGGGTATGATTGAAGAATTGGCTGATGTGCTTGGAGCAGCTACCGCATGTTCCAAACCTGTTGCCGACCTTGGCTGGCGTCCTCACCAAGAGCACGTAGGACAAACAGGAAAACAAGTCGCTCCGAATTTATATATTGCCGTAGGTATTTCAGGAGCTATTCAACACCTTGCCGGAGTAAACGGTTCCAAATATATGGTAGTGATTAATAATGATCCCGAAGCTCCTTTCTTTAAGGCCGCCGATTATGGAATCGTAGGGGATGCTTTTGAAGTGGTTCCAAAACTTATTGAAAAATTAAAAGCCTATAAAGCCAATCAGTAATGATTTGTGCCTTTCTTTATATAAAACCCGCTTTTTTCAGGCGGGTTTTTTTTATGGTGGAATTTCTTGAAATAAACATCAGGAAAATGCCCATTGCTTCTTGATTAAACCTTTTTCACATAAGTTAAATTACTTTTTCTTTATTGCATGTGTATTCCTATTTTTTAAAAAAAATCGTAAATTCGTAAAAATTATAAGAAGTATGGGATTAGTAAAGTTAGAAGTGGATAGAATTCAATACAGCGAAACGCAAACCGGTGCATATATTCTTTTCCTGAAAGATCCGGTCTCTCATAAAAAAATACCCATTGTCATTGGCGGTATGGAAGCTCATTCCATAGCCATTGCATTAGAAGAAGGAATAAAACCGCAACGTCCATTAACCCACGATTTAATGAAAAATTTAATGGATGCTTATCATATTAATTTGGAAAAAGTGGTGATTGATAAATTTGAAGAGGGAATTTTTTATGCCAAATTGGTTACCGAACAAAATGAGATTGTTCACCACATCGATTCCCGGACTTCCGATGCGGTTGCTTTGGCCGTTCGCTATAATGCACCTATTTATTGCGAGCAGAATATATTGGATGAAACAGGTATTCTTATTACCGAAATCAGTTCTTCAAAAACAAAAGATTTGGCCGAAGACGAAGAATTAATGGGTGTGATACAACAAGCTTTGGAAGATGAAAATGACAATGAATCTATCGCAGAAATGACTGAACTGGAACGATTAAATAAAGAACTTTTCGGGAAGAAGAATGTTATTTTTACAAGAAAAGAAATTGAAGATATGATGGCACAAGCTATCGAAGAAGAGCATTACGAACGAGCAGCCAAACTAAAAAGATACCTCGAAATAATGTAAAAAAAACTGCCGTTTTCGGCAGCTTTTTTTATATTGTATTTCCGGGCTGTTAAATAAGTTCCGAGTAATCTCCTAAACTCAGCCGTTCAAAATTCCCGTTATATTTCACGAAACTCCCGATCATCGAATCTTTGAGGTCGGCATTTTGAATCAAATTTTCATTTTGAATCAATGAGTTGGTTATATTTGAATTTTCAATTACCGTGTTTTTACCAATGGAAACATAAGGCCCGATGCTACTGTTTTCTATACGTACTCCTTCTGCAATATAACAAGGTTCGATTATTTCGGAATTAATTAACTCAACATCATCCGCAATTAGTTTTCTACCTTCTTTTTGGTCATAAGCCAAGATTTTGGCATTGGTTTCCACGGCTACTTTCGGATTTCCGAAATCCATCCAATCCGAAACCTGACCGGGCTTGAAAATATGGTTTTTTTTCTTCATATTTTCCAAGGCAGTGGTTAATTGGTATTCTCCTTTAATCTTTACATCGTTATCAAATAAATACTCGATTTCTTTTTTGAGTACTTCGCCGTTTTTGAAATAATAAATCCCGATAATGGCCAAATCCGAGACATATTCTTCGGGTTTTTCAACAAAAGAAATAATTTCTCCATTTTCATTTAACTTCACTACGCCGAATTGTGAGGGATCCTCTACTTTTTTCACCCATATTATTCCGTCGGCGGTATTATCCAGATCAAAAGAGCCTTTGAAAAGAGTATCGGCATAGGCAACCACCACCGGTCCTTCCAATAGATCTTTCCCGGCATAGACGGCATCGGCGGTTCCCAAAGCTTCTTTTTGATAATCGATTTGTCCTTTGGCACCAATATCGGAGGCTATTTTTAATAATTTCTTTTCAATCTCGGAACCGAAATCTTCTTTGATGATAAAAGAGATTTTATCGATGGGCTGTTTCATCACCTTGGCGATTTCTCTTACCAAACGTTCAGCTACACTGACACCGGCTACGGGGATTAATGGTTTTGCATTGGTTAAGGTATGCGGACGAAGCCTAGTGCCTCTTCCGGCCATTGGAACGATTATATTCATCTTGCTTAATTGTAAATTCGTTAATTAATTTTCCTTGCTTGTCAAAAAATTCGATTCTAATATGTCGGTCCTTTCCTTTTCCTTCGATATTAAAAATGGCAAAATTCCGTTTCATAATCAGAGTGCCGGGAATTCGAAGAAGGTTTTTTTCTTCATTTCCATGTGTATTAGGTCCCGAAGTTAAAGGGGAAACGGTAATATCCCAAATTTTCGGATAGCGTTTTCCTTGATCAAGCAGACTTATTTCACTGAGATGGCGGTCTCCGGTAAGGAAAATTACATTTTTTAATCCTTCTTTGTAGATAAAATCGATGATGTCTTGACGTTCTTTGTCAAAACCGTTATTAGAATAAGTTTCGAAATTTCTGGCCGTATTGAGGAATTGTCCTCCCATTACAATAAATTTCCATTTGGCTTTACTGAATACCAAGGCTTTTTTTAACCAATCCAATTGGTCTTTTCCAAGCATGGTTTTCGGATCTTTGCTTTTCAGGGCATTGGGATCTCTAAAATATCGGTTGTCCACTAAAAAGAAATCGGCATCATTATAATTAAACTGGAAGGTAGCACTTTTAAAGTTGCTTACATGTTTGGGATTGGCCCAAAAAAGATCAAACACATTTATAGAAGTATTTTTATTCCAGAAACTTCCGTCGCTGTCATTAGGTCCGAAATCATGATCGTCTACAATGGCATAATGTGCCACGGTGGCAAAAAGTTTTTGTTTTTCGGGTATAGACCAGTCATGGGTATATCTATAAATCATGGCACTTTTACTGTCCCATTCGTTTTGTCTCAGGTAAGTATTGTCTCCGTCCCAAATCATAAATTCAGGATTTTTTTCGGGAATGTGCGTAAAGATTTCATATTCTCCCCCGTAAGCTCTTCCTTTTCGGTCAAATTCGGGGTCATTTATATAAGCTCCCGATCCAAAGGCAAAAGCAAAGTCGGAGGGAGCATGGTGATACTTCCAAACTTCCTGAGTTTTAAAAGCCAAAGGAAAATCAAAATTTACTTTTTTATTATTGATATATAATTGATAAGTATATTCTTTTCCCGGTTTTAAGTGGTCAATCACAATATGTGCGGTATAGGCATTGTCTTTTGTTGTTTTTACTGTTTGCGAGAATTTTTTGGTGGCCGGTTTTCCTTTCAACCAATAGGCAAATTTCACATGGGCCGGTTTTTTGGTTTGTGCCCAAAGTTTAATGTCTGTTTTATTTACACGCCCGATCATCGGACCGCTTTGTAAAAGGGATTTTTGTGCAATAGCTGTCGTTCCCGTCAAAAAAAGGATCAACAAAGCCAATTTCAGATATGTTTTCATTTTGTTTTATTTTTTAAGTCAAACAAAGTTACTTATTTTTATTTCTAACGGAATGTTAAATTGTCATTTCTTTATATTTCTCTAATTTCCGGTTCTTCTCCCAGATAAACAAGGATTTTTTTCTCTACATTATAACCTGTATCTTCCAATAATCCGGCATATTCTTCCAACTGCTTTTGATGTTTCGGGTTCTTTTCTCCGGTTTTGTAATCCATAATTACTGCTTTGTTTTCCCGGAGTAAAATTCTATCCGGCCGGCGTAAATAAAAACTTCTTTCGGCGGGAATTAAAATGGCTCTTTCATTGAGAATACGGTAATTGGAGGAGAAATATTGTGTAATCTCGGGATGGTAAAGTATTTTTTCTATTTGGTGTTTTACCTTTTCTTTTTCATCCGGGGGAATGACGGAGAGGAATTTTTCTTTTTCTTTTTCCCATTGCTCAATAGTAGTGATTTGAGATAAAATTTCATGCATTTGCAATCCGTATTTGATAGCTGCTTTTTTCGATTCCCTCCATAATTCATAATTTCTAGTGCGCAGTTTTAAATTTTGTTGATGCGGATTCTCGTTCCAATAATGCAAATTTTTCAGGTTGCCTTTGATTTTTTCTATTGTGGTTTTTGGTTGTTTTAGGGCTTTTGTTTTTTCTCCGTAAGAAACGGTATCTTCTTTTTCTATTCCTTTATTTTCTTGTATAAATTCGGCATACATGCTTTTAAAATCAAGGGGATTCGGTTTTTTAGCAGGTTGATCGGTGAAAATATATAATTCATTTGATGGACGCGTATGGGCAACATACAGACGATTGAAGTTATCAAACATTTTTTTGGCAAGCTC
Source organism: Flavobacteriales bacterium (assembly GCA_027061855.1). Classification (GTDB taxonomy): domain Bacteria; phylum Bacteroidota; class Bacteroidia; order Flavobacteriales; family Flavobacteriaceae; genus JALSPZ01. Next base: position 10,988 of record JAMOVT010000097.1, on the reverse strand, counting down.
GCGATTGTATATATCACGGTAATTTTCTACTTTTTCCAAGGCTCTGAGTTTGACGGGTAGTTTTTCAAAACCTTCAAAGCTTTCAGGGGGCGTATCTATCCACACCACTTGCTCCAAATCTTTGTTTTTACTGAAAATACTTCCTTTTGCAAGATAAATAACTATCGGAAATTCCAATCCTTTTGAGGCATGCACCGTCATAAATTGTACCGCTCCCGTTTTGTCGGGTGCTTGAACATCGATCTCAGCTTTCATTTTATTCCAATGCATCAAATAGCCAATAACTCCCGTTTTATTTTCAAGTGTATAATGATAGACATCATCGAGAAAAGTTTGCAGGTAATTTTCTTCAACTGTATCTTCATTAAAACGAAATTTATCAATCAGATATATGATAAGGTCAAATAAGTTTAGTGTATATAATTTCTCCGGTTGTAATGAGAATCCGGCTTTATGAAGAATAGAAAAAACAGGTTCGGGTTCCGGATTTTCCAATGCTTCATAAAGAAATTGATCCGCTTCGGATAAAGAATGATAATTAAATAGAAAATATAAGCTGTCAAATAAGGGTTCTGTTTTTTGCAGAAATAAATATTTTAAAAAATGAATTATGGAATTTACTTTCTGGGATTTTCCCAATTTTAAAGATTTTTCTGCTAAGAAAGGAATATTGTGTTGCCCCAGATATTCTGCTACCGGAACAGAATCTTCATGACTATTATAAAGAAAGCAAATATCATCGTAATGAAAACCGCGTGCCAATGCATCCATAATAACCTGATGTATTTTTTCGGGGATTTTATAGGCTTCATTTTTGGCAGATAAACTTTCTTCAAAAGAAATGCTGACATAGCCCTTTTCTTTGACCTTTTCACGTGCAGCGGGAATTCTTTGCTTCACATGCTCATAAACACGCCGGTAATTTTCGCGAGGAAGTAGATTTTTAAAATGAGAGAAAAAATGATTATTGAACCGGATAATCTGTCCGTCACTTCGCCAGTTTTCTTCCAGTTGATAAATCTTTTTTCCGGTTATCGGATAGAAAGGATTTCCTTGGCCTTTTTGTTGTTCTTCATCACTCAAATCGATAAAAATCTCGGGTTTACCGTTTCTAAAACGGTAAATCGACTGTTTCGCATCTCCTACAATCATAGAAGTTCCCGGATTTTCTTTGTCAATGGTCCTTGAAAAATCTTTTGAGAGCGCTTCTTTAATTAATGGAATCATATTGAGCCATTGAAGTTCGGAAGTGTCTTGAAATTCATCCAGAAAATAGTGGATAAATTTTTCTCCCAGTCGCATATAAATATACGGAGTTTCTTCGCCGATATTTTTCATGATTTGCTGTTGTATCAACTCATTGAAGTCGGAGATGAAAATACTGTGATTGAGTTCTTTGTATTCTTCAATTTTTTGAAGGAGAGAGTGGAGGATAATCAGCGAATTGATTTCTTGTAAGATGCCTTTATACAGCATGTATCTTTCAAAATTTTCCAGATGGAAGGTATAGGCTTTGTTCAAAAGTTCCAGCATTTGCTTTTCGGCATTCCGTATGCTTTCATGATTTGCAGGATCTCTTTTTTTTAGGGTGTTTTTCGAAATCAATTCTTTTTTATCTAATTTTTTTAATAGAGAATCCGAGAATTCGATTTGATTATGGCCGGAAATGGAAGCCATGTTATCCATTAGTTTTTTTACGCCAAAAGCTTCTCCGCCAAGGTTAATTATTTTTAAGCCTTTATTGCCCATTTCCCTATATTGATTCCTGATAAAGACTACTTTTTTTTGTAAAGTATTTTTTAAGCGGATTATATCTTCTCTGCTTTTGGTTTTAAGGCTGTTTATTTCATTTCGTTGGTTTTCATCAAAAATAAGCCGGGTAATTTGTTTCAGGTTGTGGGTGATATCCCAATGTTTTTCGTTTTCTACATTTTCCAACGCCAGTCTGGTCAAGTTTTTTAACAATTCATCTCCGGGATTTAAGTCTGAAATAATTTCATCGATGAGATTATCTATGATTTCATTATAATCCATAACGATATTGACATCATAGGGAAGATTCATTTCCCGGGCAAAAGTGCGAATGATTTTGAAAGAAAGTTTATCAATGGTCATCAGATTGAAATCGTCATATTGATGCAAAATTTCTTTCAAGCGTCTTTGACTGCGTTCCGATATAATTTTTATTACTTCTTCTTTGCTTAGTTCCTTTTGGTATTGTTTTTCATAAACCGGATGAAGCTCTTCTGCCAATGCAGGAATCATCGGGTTATTTTTTTCTTTTGCGGCATCCGTCAGAATATCGAGGATGCGTTTTTTCATTTCATTGGCAGCTTTGTTGGTGAAAGTAAGTCCGATGAGGCGCGAAGTATAATAATACTCAGGACTTTGTAGAATTTTGAATAAAAAATTTTTAGCAATCTGAAAAGTTTTTCCCGATCCGGCAGAAGCATTATAGATAGAGAGTCGTTGATCCGGCATTTATAAATTTTTTTTATAATGATTATAAGCTAAAAATACTAAGATAAATTGAAATAGCCTTTTCTTTTTTGTATTTTTGTTTAGAATCATTAAAAATTAGAAATTATGAGTTTTAAATTACCGGAATTACCTTATGCATATGACGCCTTGGAACCTTATATTGATGAAGCAACTATGCGTGTTCATCATTTGGGACATCACCAAGGATATACCAACGGATTAAATGCCGCCATTGAAGGCACCTGTTATGAAGGAATGAGTATTGACGATATTTTGAAAAATATCCATATCAATGAAACTGCTATTCGTAACAACGGAGGCGGATATTGGAATCATATTTTGTATTTTGATATTATGACTCCCGGAGGAAGCAAAGAACCGCAAGGAAAATTAGCCGAAGCCATAAATCGAGATTTCGGTTCTTTTGAGAAATTCAAAGAATTGTGGGCCAAAGCAGGTGGCGCACGTTTTGGTTCCGGATGGGTTTGGTTAATGAGTAAAAACGGAAAATTGGAAATTTGCTCAACCCCCAATCAAGACAATCCTTTGATGCGTTTCACCGATTGTTTGGGAACCGCAGTTTTGGGAATGGATGTTTGGGAACATGCTTATTACTTAAAACATCAAAACAAAAGAGGAGATTATATCCAAGACTTTTTCCAAGTAATCAACTGGGATAAAGTAGGACAAAATTATGAAAACACTCTGTAATAATTGATTTTTTCATATCAATTGTTTGACAAGCCGTATAAGATTTTTCTTATGCGGCTTGTTTTTTATATACATCTAATATCAATAAAGAGATGTAGTTTTCTTCCCTAAAGCTTTTTGAAAAAGAATAATTTGGGTTTTTTATATAAGTATATACTTCCCTAAATTTTCTTCAATTTCACGGTAAAATGCCGTAATATAGGCGGCTCATATATTATTTCATATCCCGTTTTGGCTTCATGGCGGGTATTATATACATGCTCCAATACGGCGGCTACATAATCCATATGATTATTGGTATATGTTCGCCGTGGAATAGCCAGTCGTACCAGTTCGAGGTCGGGATAACGATTTTCTCCGGTTTCGGGGTCGCGATCGGCAAGGATTGTTCCTATTTCCACTCCCCGTATTCCTCCCACAATATACAATTCTATTGCCAGGGATTGTGCGCGATATTGTTCGCGGGGAATGGTAGGGACAAATTTATTGGCATCGAGATAAATGGCATGCCCCCCGATGGGTTGTTGCACGGGAACATTAGCCGCCATTAGTTTTCTTCCCAAATAATGCACTTGTTCTACACGGCTTTCCAGATAATCAAATTCCGTGGCTTCATCCAGCCCGATAGCAAGAGCTCCCATATCCCGTCCGCTCATCCCGCCATAGGTAATAAAACCTTCATACAAGATGGCAAAAACCGTGGCTTTATTGAAAACCTCTTCACTATTGGTGGCGATAAACCCGCCAATGTTTACCAATCCGTCTTTTTTGGCACTCATGGTCATCCCGTCTCCGTAGCTAAACATTTCATGCACAATTTCTTTGATGGTTTTATGTTTATAGGCATCTTCTCTTTTTTTAATGAAATAGGCATTTTCGGCAAAACGGGCAGCATCAAAATAGAGCGGAATTCCGTAGCGACGACAAAGTTCGGAGGTTTCTTTTATGTTTTTCATGGAAACCGGTTGCCCCCCTGCCGTATTACAAGTAACGGTGAGAATGACAAAGGGAATTTTGTCTTTGGGATACTCTTTAAATACTTTTTCGAGTTTATTCAAATCGATATTTCCTTTAAAAGGATGAAAAACAGAAGTATCTGCCGCTTCGTCTATGGTACAATCGATTGCTTTGGCTTTTCTGAATTCAATATGTGCTTTGGTAGTATCAAAATGCGAGTTGCCGGGGACTACATCCCCTTCTTTTACCATTGCAGAGAATAAAACATTTTCGGCAGCGCGCCCCTGATGAGTAGGAATAAGATATTTATATCCTGTAATGCGTTGAACGGTCTCTTTTAGCAATTCAAAAGAGCGTGAGCCTGCATAGGATTCATCTCCTTTCATCATTTCCGCCCACTGATTATCGCTCATTGAACCTGTTCCGCTATCGGTGAGTAAATCAATAAACACCTGATCGCTTTTGAGATTAAAAAGATTGTAATGGGCTTCTTGTATCCATTGTTTTCTTTGTTCGATAGTGGAACGTTTTATGTTTTCAACGGTTTTTATTTTGAAAGGTTCTGCATAGGGGAATTTCATTATAAATCGATTTATGGTTTTTTCAAATATAGGGATTGCTTCGGCAAATTTTACTTTTTTTCGTCATAAAAATAAAAAGTCGCCCCGAAGAGCGACTATTTAATCAAGAAAAATATTTTTATTGGAAGGCATAACCTATTGCCAGTCCTAAAATAGGATAACCACCGGTATAATTATAGGTGTCAAAATTTGCAGACCGGAATCCGTATCCGAAATAAAGGTCAAGCGCTACACCGGAATCCCATACCCATTGATAACCGCCTTTTACTCCTCCGCCAAAAGAGAAAACAGTTTCTGTTCCTTCACCGCCGTCATAACTTAAAGAGCTAAGACTTACAACCGGAGCACCGAATAACCCTTCGGGAGCAGTAGTGTTGTTTGAAAAGTAGAAACGATATTCTCCTCCCAACCCAAATCCGGATACATTAACACTTCCGTAATTGTAGTAATTAGCACCAATGGCAAAAGAATTTTTTTCACTAACGGGTTTTTCATAGGTAGCATTGAAATAACCTACGGCAAATCCAATAGGATTTACTTTGATAATTCCTTTTACATCTTGCGCTTTTGCAGCATTTAAACCAAATAATGCAATGGCAATAATTAAAATAATTTTTTTCATAATTAATAATTTTTAAGTTATGCCTACTCTTTTTTTTAATTGGCTTTTCGGCTTATTACCAACTTTGTCTGCAATATATAATTTTTTTTAACAAAAAAATATGATTTGACGACAAATTTCCGTATTTTTTTATGAAATGCATATTTGAATTTCTAATCGGCTTTATTTTCAGGATATTAGGATTTTTAATTTTTTATTAACAAAAAGAAAGCCTTATTTTTGTTTAAATTTAATTTTATGATCATAGATACTCATACTCATTTATTTGTAGAAGAATTTGATAACGACAGGGATGAGGTAATCCGGAGAGCCAAAGAAATAGGTGTGGAAAAATTTGTGCTCCCCAATATAGATTCTTCCACAATTAAGGCACTCAACAAAACCGTGCAAGAATATCCCGAGGAGATGATTCCCCTGATGGGTTTGCATCCTACTTCGGTTAAAGCCGGTTACCAAAAGGAGTTGGAACTTATAAAAACAGAATTGGATACGGGAAAATATAAAGGAATTGGAGAAATAGGGATTGATTTGTATTGGGATAAAACTTTTATCAAGGAACAACAAGAAGTTTTTCAAACCCAATTGCAATGGGCCAAAGAAAAAAAAATTCCGGTAAGCATACATATTCGCAATGCTTTTGAGGAAGTTTTTGAAATAGTGGAACAAGAAAAATCGCCTGATTTAACCGGGGTGTTTCATTGCTTTACGGGAACTTTGGAACAAGCAAAAAAGGCTATTGATCTCAATTTTTACTTGGGAATAGGAGGGGTAGTGACTTTTAAAAACGGTAAAATTGATAAATTTCTACCTGAAATCCCTTTGCACAATTTGGTAGTGGAAACCGATGCGCCATGGTTGGCACCTGTACCTTACAGAGGAAAAAGAAATGAACCCGCATACCTAAAACATATTATTGATAAATTACAAGAAATTTATCAAATGGACAGAAAAGAATTGGAATGTGTTTTGTACAATACCTCCAATAATTTATTCGGATAAAAAATACGAAAATGCAAAATAAAAAAATCAAATTAATTGTAGCCGTAGGAAAGCAAAACCAAATCGGCTTGAATGGAGGCATGCCCTGGCATTTGTCGGATGATTTGAAAAACTTTAAAAAACTTACGCAGGGGAATATCGTGATTATGGGGAGAAAAACTTTTGAATCGATAGGAAAGGCGTTGCCTAACCGCTTGAATTTTGTGGTTACTTCCGATCCTTCTTCTATTGCTTCCTATGAAGTTTGTACTTTCCCTTCTTTGGAAAAAGCTTTGCAAAAAGCCGGTACATTGAATCTGGACACTTTTATTATCGGGGGAGCGACTATTTATAATCAAGCAATAGACAAAGTGGATGAAATGATCATTACGGAAGTAGAATATGACGGAGAAGCGGATACTTTTTTTCCGGAAATAGATTTTAGCGCTTGGAAAGAAGCCGGGCGAAAGAAATATACGTCCGATCAAAAAAATAATTTTGATTTTGATATTATTACCTATTTAAAAATTCCTACTGATGAAAAATAAAAGCAATAAAAAATTTTTACTCCTAAGCGCATTGGTTTTTTTATTAATTGCCGGATGGTTCACCTTTAAACAAATCAATAAATCTTCTCTACACCGTGACGTAATCAGTATCATTCCCGAAGATGCCGTGTATATTCTTCAAACACAAAATCTGACCGAAACCTGGGACGAGGTGCAACAAACCAATATCTGGAAACATCTTATCAAGACCAAAGGATTTGAGGATTTCGGTGAACTTACCGCTTCTCTCAATTCGGTTTTGCTTGAAAACAAAGCCTCAAAATATATTTTTGATAATCGCCCTACGCTTATGTCAGCACATTTGGTAGGAAAACGGGATTATGATTTTATTTATTCGGTGGATTTAAAAAGTGCCGAAAACATAAAGAAATCCATTGATGCTCTTTTGAAACTCGATAAAAAACATAAAATTGTAAAATTGAGCTACAAACAACAAAAAATTTTTAAGCTGATAGACAAAAAAGACGAGTCAAATTTTTTCTTTCTTTTCACATTGGACAACCTTTTGGTGAGTTCTTACAATTTTTCATTGATAAAAAAAGTAATTGACGAAAAAGAACAGGTACATTGGCTTAACAATCCGGATTTTCAAGTTATCAATGATAAACTCGGAGAGGAACTTGTGCGTTTCTATTTCAATTTCAAACAATTGCCCGGTTTTGCTGCGGTCTATATGGAGGAAGGAGATCAATTAACTGCTGATTATGCAAAAGCACTGAAACTTTCCGGTTTTGATATATCGCACGAAGAAGAGAGAATATTGATGAACGGTATTACCCTTCCCGATACCATTCCCTCCTTTTTTAATGCCATGTTAGATGTGAAACCCGGCAAAATAAAAGCCTATCAAATCATAACAAAACGGGCGGCTATATACACTTCCTTAGGTTTCAAGGATTTTAATTTATTTTATCAGAGCTTCTTGCAACAACTGCCCAAAAAAGAAAAATACGCCATTAAAAAACAACGCAAATCTTTGGAAAACTACTTTAAAATTGATTTGGAGAAGGATTTATTCGATTGGATTGGTCAAGAAATAGCGATTGTAAAAATCTATACCGGAAAGAAACAACGCCCGGAAGATGTGGTAGCACTTATACAAGCTTCCGATATTAAAGAAGCGAAAAAAGGAATGAGTAAAATATTGGAAAAAATTAGAAAAAAGACACCTGTAAAATTTAAATCCTACACTTATAATAATTTTGAAATCAACTACTTATATCAAAAAGGTTTTTTTAAAATTTTCCTCGGAGATTTATTGAAAAAGATAGATAAACCCTATTTCACCTATATTGAAAATTATGTGGTTTTTTCAAATTCACAAAAAGTTCTAAAAGAATTTATTGATGATTATATCAAAGGGAAAACTCTTTCACATGATCCCGCCTTTACGGACTTTCAGGAAGAATGGAATAGAAAAGCCAATATGAATATCTACCTTCATATGCCCAAATTCTATAAAATTTTGGAAAAAGACTTATCACCTTCCATCCGTAAATCCTTAGAAGAAAAGAAAAATTTTCTGTTGAGTATGAGCCGGATTGTAATTCAGTTAACCTCAGACAACACTTTATTTGATACCAAAATTATTATTGAGCATGATGAAAAGGCACTAATAAAAGAACAAGCAGAAGAACTGGCTCGCAAAACCGATGAAAGTGTCCATAATCGTTATTATGAAGATTTGCAATTCAAAGTGTTCTTTCCCGATAGCCTGGAAGTAGCAGACGGCAATTACAGGTTGCATTATGACAACGGAAAAACCATTAAAGTGGAAGGGAAAGTAAAAAACGGATTCCCCGAAGGAATTTGGCGAACTTATTATCCCTCCGGAAATTTGGAAAGTGTAGTAAACTATGTAGACGGAGAAGTGGACGGTAAAGCCTTTTTCTATTTTGATAAAATTCCCGAAACAAAAAAAGCAGAAATGAATTTCGACAAAGATTTATTGGAAGGCTTATATACCGAATATTGGCCGAATGGAGCAGTTAAAGCGGAGTTGGAATATAAAAACGGAAAATTACACGGAGAAGCCAAATATTATTATCCTACCGGAAAAATCAAAATAGAAGGAAAATATAAAAAAGGCGAAAAGAAAGGGAAATGGTTATATTATGATCCCAAAGGAAAGCTGCTGAAAAAAGAACGTTTCTCGGGTTTTCTTTTTTAAATTTATAGAAAATAAAGGAAGAGGAAGTTTTATTCTTCCTCTTTCTTTTGTCCCTGCATCATCAAGTATGATTTAAGGAGTTCATCTATATTCCCGTTCATTACATCATCTACTTGCGAGGTTTCATATCCGGTTCTTACATCTTTAACCATTTTATAGGGATGCATTACATAATTGCGTATTTGTGATCCCCATTCGATTTTTTTCTTTCCCGCTTCGATTTTATCTCTTTCCTCTTGCCGTTTTTTCATTTCGATTTCATACAAACGGGATTTCAACAGGCGCATAGCCTTTTCTTTATTTTCGAGTTGAGATCGGGTTTCCGAATTTTCAATAATTATTCCGGTGGGTAAATGGCGAAGTCTCACTGCTGTTTCTATTTTGTTAACCGCCTGTCCGCCTGCACCACTGGCACGCATGGTTTCCCATTTGATATCACTTGGATTCACCTCGATTTCGATGCTGTCATCCACCAAGGGGTAAACATAAACCGAGGCAAAGGAAGTATGTCGTTTGGCATTACTGTCAAAAGGGGAGATACGCACCAAACGATGCACTCCGTTTTCTCCTTTCAAATATCCATAGGCGTAATCTCCTTCTATTTGGATAGTCACGGTCTTGATCCCCGCTACATCTCCGGCTTGATAATTGACTTCTTTTACTTTGTATCCGTTTTTTTCGGCCCACATCAGATACATACGCAGGAGCATTTCTGCCCAGTCGTTGGATTCTGTTCCTCCGGCGCCGGCAGTAATTTGAAGCACCGCACTTAACTGGTCTGCTTCACCGGAAAGCATATTGCGAAATTCGATGTCTTCAAGTAACTTTTTTGCTTTTAGATATTGAGAGTTTACCTCTTCTTCCGATGCTTCCTCTTCTTTATAAAAATCATAAAGTACTTGCAAATCTTCCAATTGGGTTTGCAAATTTTCATAATCTTCCACCCAACGTTTCAGATTACGGATTTTACGCATTACTTGCTCCGCTTCCTTCGGATTGTCCCAAAATCCGGGATTCCCCGTTTTCTCTTCTTCGTTTTCAATTTCGATTTTTTTACCGGCTATGTCAAAGATAGTAGTTTAAGGCGGTGAAACGTTTTTCGATATCTTTAAGTTGCTCTTGTGTAATCATAAACTCCGTAAATTTTATACAAAAATACAGTATTAAATTTTTATTATTAAAAAAATCTTTCTATTTTGCCTCCAAATTTAAATAGGATGAGTGATAAAATAAAATTGGATTTAGAATTTCCCATACATGCTTCTCCCAGCATGATTTACCAATACCTGACTACCCCCTCGGGTTTAAGTGCTTGGTTTGCAGATGATGTAAATTCAAGAGGAAAATTATACACTTTTATTTGGGACGGTTCGGAAGAACGTGCCAAACTGGCGGCAAAAAAAGAAAACGAACGAGTGAAATACAAATGGATTGATGAAGAGGATAATGAAACGGGAACTTTTATAGAATTTCGTATCTCGGTAGATGAATTAACCAAAGATGTTTCTTTGCTCGTGACCGATTTTTGTGACGATGATGAAGAGGAAGAAACAAAAATGCTTTGGGAAAATCAAATCGGTGAATTGAAACATGTGATTGGAGCCGTATAATTTTTTATAAAAGCTAAAAAAAAATAGATTAAATCCTGTTTCGGCAGGATTTTTTATTTTTAAAAATCTTTCTTCATTTAATTAGAATTATTCTAAATTTGCTTTTTCAATAATAAAGATGAGCAAAAAGAAAGAAAAACTGATTTGTTACCACTGCGGACTGGAAATGACAGAAGCCGAAACCGTATGGTTTGATGATAAACCTTTTTGTTGCAACGGATGCAAAACGGTTTATGAAATTCTCAATAAAAATCAGCTTTCCCAATATTATAAAATCAATGACACTCCCGGAATAAAAACCGATGAAAT
>JAMOVT010000096.1 GCA_027061855.1 Flavobacteriales bacterium | reverse complement strand
ATTTGATCAATTTATTATATATGATGAAAATGGAATAAGGTATGTTTTTGGAGGAGATGGATATATTGAAAAAGGTTCCTATAAGGACGCTGAATCTCATACATATTCAAGGGATTTTTATCATTGTTGTCCGATAAAAAATCAGAATCTATATCAAAAAACAAGCGGAGCTGAAAAAATTCAAACTCCGCTTGTATCTTTGTGTTACAATAAAAATCAAAGACATGAGCAAAGATATAAATTTTATCGGACAGCCGATTTTTACCCAAATCCTAAAATACATTGATAAAGGTCTTGTACATCAAATAGCCCAAAAGCATAAATCCGACCGCTACATTAAGAAATTCAATACATATCATCATTTGGTGGTCATGTTATATGCCGCTTTTAAAAATCTTAATTCCATTCGAGAAGTAACCATAGGCATGTTGGCCGATTCAATAAAAATTAAACACCTCGGCTTAGAACACATGCCTAAACGCTCTACTTTATCCGACGCGAACAAACGACGTAAAAGTAAAGTATTTGAATCTATCTACTTGGCCATTTATAGGAAAAACAGGAAATTTTTATCGGACAGCCGCCTTTCAAAAAAGGATATGCAACGATTATTTATGATTGATTCGACCACTATCAGCTTATTTAAAGCTATTTTAAAGACGGTTGGTAGGAATCCTGTTAACGGGAAGAAAAAAGGCGGAATAAAGGCACATGTATTAATAAACGCCCGGGAAAATGTTCCTTCGTTAATTCGATATAGTTCGGCGGCGCGTCATGACCGGTATTTCTTGCAGGATATTAAGTTGGCGGAAGGTTCCATTCTTGTTTTTGACCGAGCTTATAATGATTACAATCAATATGAGAGGTTGGATGCCAAAGGAATTATTTTTGTTACCCGTCAAAAGAAAAATGCGGTTTACCAGGAAGGAAAAAGTTTTCCCTTGCCCTCGGAAGCGGACAGCGGCATTAGAGAAGACAAAGAAATTTTTCTTTCCTACAATAAAGACGGTGAAAAAAGGGAACTTAAATTGAGGCGAATTACTTATTATGATAAACAAAGAGATAGAACCTTTGTATTTATTACCAATTCCTTTGATTTTGATGCGCAAAAAATAGCCTTATTTTACAAGAAACGTTGGCAAATAGAAACTTTATTCAAACAATTAAAGCAAAATTTTCCGCTCAAATACTTTTTGGGTGACAATCAAAATGCCATAGAGATACAAATATGGGTCAGTATGATAGCCAATCTATTGGTTACATTGGTAAAAAACAGAATAAAACGATCTTGGGCCTTTTCAAATTTGGTGAGTATTTTGCGAATGCAATTAATGAGTTATATTAATCTTTACAGCTTTTTGGAAGATCCGGAAAAATCATGGAAAGAATGGATTTCAACATACAAAAAAACCTATGAAAATTCCCTGTTTCCGCCATAGGGGGGGCTTGAAATTAAAAAAATGAAAACTGATTATTGATTTTCAATCATTTATGAGTAAAAAAGAACGGCTAAAAAGTTTTATCGGACAACAGTGATTTTTATTT
>JAMOVT010000095.1 GCA_027061855.1 Flavobacteriales bacterium | reverse complement strand
TTAAAAAAATCTCGGTGATCGTATTCGATTGGTATCGATAAAATAAAAATCATAACCCAACATGATCTCATGACTCCCGCTGTTATAATTCTGTAAGTCCGTCAAAGTATAATCATAGGCATAACCCGGATTTCCCCTTAAAATATTACATCTATTCTTCGTATACATTGAGTCTTGCAGGGAAGAAATAAAAAAGCCTTTTATATAAAAGTTAAGAAAAAGAAGAGGTAAAATTCTTTTCATAGGAAGAAAAATAATATTAGCTGCAATTTAACATTATTTTTTCTATTGCAAAACTTTTGTTGTTTTTGTTAATTCAATAAAATTTTTTCAAACAAAAAAAAGAAATATTAATATTTTTGGAAGTTAAAATTCATAAAAAATTGACTTATTGGTATTTATAAAAGATATTTTTATAAAATGGAGGAAATGAGTTCGAAAAGGCGTTGAAACTGTTCTTTCTTAGACATATTTGTATTATCCAAGACAATTGCATCTTTGGTTTTAACAAGAGGAGAATCTTTTCGTTCTGAATCCATTTTATCTCTTTCATTCACATTTTTCAGCACTTCCTCATAGGAAACCTCTAATCCTTTTTCTTTTAATTCGTTATATCGTCGAGTAGCACGCATTTCGGGGGAGGCAGTCATAAAAATTTTGATATCAGCATTAGGAAAAACTACGGAACCTATATCTCTACCGTCCATCACCACATTTTGATTCTCGGCCATTTTTCGTTGTTCGGCAACCAATTTTTTTCTTACTTCGGGAACAGCGGCAATAATACTTACCAAATTAGACACCTCCATATTCCTTATTTCCTTTTCGATATTTTCCCCGTTTAACAGTACTTCGGGACGTCCGGTTTCAGGATTTTTTTTGAAAGAAATATGTATATCGGCAAGGGATTTCAATAAAGCTTCTTTATCAAAATGGTCAGAAGAAAGCCAGCCTTTTTTCATAGCATAAAAGGTAACCGCCCGGTACATAGCGCCGGTATCTATATATAAAAAATCCAATGCTTCGGCCAGTTGCTTGGCTAAGGTACTTTTTCCTGTGGACGAATGTCCGTCTATTGCAATGATGTGATGTTTCTTTTTCAAAAAAATAAGTTTTGACAAAAATACTAAAATTCACTCAGATTTATAATCGCAGAAAAAAAGTGTGCATTTGACGCATAATGATATTTTGCATAGGCATAATTGATCTCAAACCTACGCAATTTAAGCCCAAAACCAAAGTCAATATTAGAAGCAAAATTTTGATCTTTTAAGGAAAGTTCGGCTTTTCGTCTAAAATTATACCCCAAGCGAAAAGTAAATTTTTTACGAGGAAAAATTTCCGTTCCAATAATAAAATGTCTAAAGAGTTGATCGACCATAGTAATATTTTCTTCCGCAACATTTCCATTTGGGTCAGTGCTTTGATAAGTTGGATTGGGAAAAGCAATATCAAATTTTTGAATATTTTCTATACTTACATTCCATTTAAAAGGAGCATGAGCCAATAACTGGGAAAAACCGGCATTGATTTCAAAAGGCAATTTTTCTTTCAATCCGTTATATGTTGT
>JAMOVT010000094.1 GCA_027061855.1 Flavobacteriales bacterium | reverse complement strand
ATTTTGGCAATATTATTGGGCGTATTTGTGACCCTTTTTGCAAACCGTCCGACAGTGGATGTGAAAGTTCTTCGCCAACGTGGATTGGTCTTTACAGAATTGCCAACCGGAGATATCAGGAACTTTTATAATGTGACCTTGATAAACAAAAGCAATAGAACTTTTAAAAACCTTAAACTGAAAGTCATCAATGATCCTGTGGCTAAATTAACGGTCTCCGGAAATCAAAACAGTATAGATCTGGACAAGGAAGAAGTGAAAATGTTGATGATTTTTATCGATTATCCCAAAGACAAAGTACATGGTGAGAAAAAAATAGATATTGGTGTTTATCAAGACGGAAAATTACTGGATAAATATACCACCGTCTTCATTGCTCCCGTTAAATAATAATTAACTTTTATAACTTATATGGTCTGATAAGTATTTTGTAATTTTGCGCAATGCTTATCAGACTTTTTTAATTTTTTACTATGGCAAAATTTAAATTTCACTGGGGATGGGCCATTCTTTTGGTTTATATCACTTTTATGACTGTTTTCTTATTTTTCTTCTATAAATCATTTAGTGAGTTAAAAACCAATGAATTGGTTACCGAAGATTATTACGAGAAAGAATTGGTCTATGGAGATGTATTGGAAAAGAAACAGCATGCCGATACAATGAGAGTACAAGTGCTTATCCAACCCGGAGAAAAAGGAGTGAAAATCGTTTTTCCCGATTATATCAAGCCCGAAAATTTGAGCGGAAAAGTCATTTTATACAAACCGGATAAAAAAGCTTTGGATCAAGAAAAGGAAATGGTATTGGATAGTTTAAATCAAATCCTTATTGGTCAAGATAACTTTATACCCGGCCGCTGGAATATTATATTGGACTGGGAAATCGATGGTATTCCCTATTTTAAAGAACAAAAAATAACTATTAAATAAGAAATAATGGGGATACTTTTAACGGCTTTATTGCTTGGACTTATGGGTAGTTTCCACTGTTTGGGAATGTGCGGACCGATAGCGTTTATTCTTCCTGTGGACCGTAAGAATAAATTAAAAATGACCGTCCAAACTATTTTATACCATTTAGGGAGAATGACTGCTTACGGTTTATTGGGATTGCTTTTCGGGTATTTCGGGAAAGGAATTTCCATGATGGGCTTTCAACAAAAAGTATCTCTTATCATGGGAATATTAATGGTAATTTTAGCCTTTGTTCCTTCGTCCAAAGTTTTGCGTTTAAAACCTTTGGCTGCTTGGAATAAGGTAGTTTATTTTATCAAGAATTCTTTGGGTGAGTATCTGCAAAAACGTTCCACTGCCGGTTTTTTTGTAATAGGTTTTTTTAACGGTCTCTTGCCTTGCGGATTGGTCTATATGGCATTAGTGGGGGCTATGGCTACAGGAGATCCTTGGTTGGGAGCTTTATATATGATTATTTTCGGTTTGGGAACTGCCCCAATGATGACTTTAGCCATTTATATGGGTAATTTTGTGTCTGTAAAACTGCGTAATAAAATCAACAAAATGATTCCTTATGCAGTTGCTATCGTTGGTGTCTTATTTATTTTAAGAGGTTTGGGATTGGGAATTAAATATGTTTCTCCTACACAGGAAATGATAGATAAAATGAAAGAGAAAAAATACAATAAGATGACCAAAAAAATTGATAAAATGGTACCCGGTGAAAAAACCGAATAATTATTTTACCCAAAAAGGCATTTCGTTTATGCCAATATCAAATACCCAAGTCAAATAAAAATAACTCACCAAAGTAAGGAGGGCGATACCTATCAAATTAAGCCAAAATCCCGCTTTTACCATATCGCTTATATTCAATTTTCCACTTCCGAATACTATCGCATTGGGAGGGGTTGCCACCGGTAACATAAAAGCATAAGAACCTGCTATGGTGGCCGGAATCATTAAAAAAAGCGGATTGATATGAATAGCCACCGACATAGAAGCGAGAATAGGCAAAAAAGTCTCGACAGTTGCGGTATTTGAGGTCAATTCGGTTAAAAAGGTTATGGTAGTTACCGTTAACAATAGAATTATTAAAGGAGGAAGATTTTGCAAACCGGCCAATTCATTTCCGATAAACTCAGACAAACCCGATTCCTTGAAACCACTGGCCAAGGCAAAACCTCCGCCGAAAAGTAAAATAATTCCCCAGGGAATCCGTTCGGCCGTTTTCCATTCCATCAAAAAACCTTGCTTGTTTTTGGCCGGAATAATAAATAATAAAATCCCGATAAGAATAGCAATATTCCCATCGGTTATCCATTTGGGATGAGAAAACAACTCCGACCAACCGGGAATGATAAATTCTTGCCCGATTTCGATAGGACGCCGGAAAAGCCAGAGAAAAGCCAAAAGAATAAACAGAGAAAGTATCCATTTTTCTTCATACGAAACAGGACCTAAATTTTGGTATTCTTTTTTAATAATGGAGTGGTCCATTTTCAAATTTTTCCGGTCTTTCCTGAAAAACAAAAAATACAAATAACCGTAAGTAAGTATCAACAGGAGGAAAGAAAGCGGCAAAGCAAAAAACATCCATTGGGCAAAGGAAATATCCGGAGCTTCGGGAAAATATATTTTGAATATCCGCACAAAAGAAAGATTGGGAGGTGTTCCGATCAATGTTGCCATTCCGCCTATGGAAGCGGCATAAGCTATACCTAATAAAAGGCCTTTTTCGATTTTTCGCACTTTCTCCGCTACATTAATTTCTTCCATTTTAATAATAATGGCTAGCAAAATAGGAATCATCATCATAGTCGTGGCCGTATTGGAAATCCACATGGAAAGAAAAGCAGAGGTAAGCATAAAACCCAGAAGAATACGAGCGGGGCTGGTACCTATTAACATCAAAATACGAAGCGCGATCCGTTTGTGCAGATGCCATTTTTCCATTGCCAAAGCAATGAGAAATCCACCGATAAAGAGAAAGATAAGATGATTAAAATAGGTAGCGGCAACCGTTTTTCCGTTCATAATTCCCAATAAAGGAAAAAGAGCCACGGGAATTAATGCCGTTACAGCCAGAGGAATGATTTCGGTCATCCACCAAATGGCCATTAAAATGGCTGTGCCGGCCATATAAGCAATAACAGGTTTTTCTTTGGAGAGGATTTGCGGAAAAAAGAGGAATAACAAAAAAAGCAAAACCGCTAACAGAGATAAATAAATCCTGAATGATATAAAAAATCGAAAGGCTTTCATTCTATTGATAATCAGTTAGTACGAAGTTAAGAAAAATTGGGGAGGAATGGAAAAATTAAAATAAATAAGATGATTTTATAATAAATGAAATAAAAATACTATTTTAAAAATATATTTTTCAAAATTACACTCCTTTTCTTTTGTTTTTGCTCTAAAAGATTGCTATTTTTGGGATAAATAAAATTATATAATGAGACAGTTGAAATATGCAAAAGCAGAAAAAATTTCGCTAAAAAAACATTTTTCAGAAAAATGGTTACAAGATATTATTGAAGAAGATCCAAGTATTTTAGGCCTTGGTGAATTGGAAGTTTATAGAAGAGAAAGACAACAGTCGAGTGGTGGGAGAATTGATTTTTTGATGATGAGTCCGGATACTTCTACTATGTATGAAATAGAAATTATGTTAGGTGCAATAGATGAAAGCCATATAATTAGAACTATTGAGTATTGGGATATAGAAAGAAGAAGATTCCCCTCAAGGGAGCATAAGGCGGTTATCATTGCCGAGCAAATAACCAATCGTTTTTTTAATGTGATTTCATTAATGAATAAATCTATCCCTATTATTGCTATCCAGCTTAATGCATTAAGATATGAAGATAAGGTTTTTTTGGATTTTGTAAAGGTGTTGGATATCTATGAGTCGCCTGAAGATGAAGAAGATTTAGGACTTGAAACAGTTGATAGAAGTTATTGGGAAAACAAGGCTGCTAAGAAGTCAATCAAAATGATGGATGAAATAATTGAAATGGCAAAGGAGATTTATAATGATATACGAATAACCTATAATAAGCATCATATAGCAGTAGGAACCATTACTCGTAATTTTATGTGGATCCGGCCAAGAAAAACCAATGGCTATATACATATGGAAATACTTGTTGGTAATGAAAATATAGAAGCGGCAAAAGAGATTTTGGAACAAATGGGATTAACCTATTCTGTTAGAAAAGAAAGAAAAATAACTTTTGCTATCACTCAACCGGTTTTTCATAAGCATAAAGAAAAAATTGCTCAATTATTACAAATGGCGATTGATTTAAATAAATAAAAATATGTTTGAACAAGTTTTTAAAAATATAGATGACATTCTGCACAAAGATGCAGGTTGTAGCAGTGAACTGGATTATATAGAACAAACATCCTGGATATTATTTTTAAAATATCTGGATGATCTGGAAAAAGAAAAAGAAAATGCTGCATTGCTTGCCGGAAAAGAATACCAAAGAATTATTGAACCTGAATACAAATGGAGCACATGGGCGGCACCCAAACTACCCAACGGAAAGATAGACCACAATGCTTTGACCGGTGATGATTTATTGGATTTTGTCAACAATAAATTATTTCCTTATCTCAAAAAATTCAAAGAAAAAGCCCAAAGCCCCGATACCATTGAATATAAAATAGGCGAAATCTTTAGCGAATTAAAAAATCGTTTGCAAAGTGGGTATAATTTACGTGAAGTAATCAATTTGGTGGATGGTTTGAGTTTTTCCACGAGTAGTGAAAAACACGAAATGAGTCATCTATACGAGACAAAAATCAAAAATATGGGAAATGCCGGACGTAACGGTGGCGAATATTACACCCCGCGTCCGCTCATTAGAACCATTGTAAAAGTAGTGGATCCAAAAATAGGCGAAACCGTATATGACGGTGCCGTGGGAAGTGCCGGCTTTTTGGTAGAAGCCTACGAATATATGCGCCAACAAAAAAAGCTGTC
The DNA here is from genome assembly GCA_027061855.1 of Flavobacteriales bacterium. GTDB lineage: Bacteria > Bacteroidota > Bacteroidia > Flavobacteriales > Flavobacteriaceae > JALSPZ01. The sequence goes on along the minus strand of JAMOVT010000094.1, from coordinate 1,349 downwards.
GACTAAGGATTGGGAACGCTTGCAAAAGAAAACTTTTTACGGCAAAGAAAAAAAGTCTTTGGCTTATATCATCGGTATTATGAATATGATTTTGCACGGTATAGAAGCCCCCAATATTGTTCACACCAATACATTGGCTGAAAACCTAGCCGATATTCAAGAAAAAGACCGCTACGATGTAGTGTTGGCCAATCCGCCGTTTGGCGGAAAAGAACGCAAGGAAATACAACAAAATTTCCCGATAAAAACCGGAGAAACCGCTTATTTGTTTTTGCAACATTTTATCAAAATTCTCAAAGCCGGCGGACGTGCTGGTATCGTTATCAAAAACACTTTTTTGAGCAATACCGACAATGCTTCTGTTTCCTTGCGCAAACATCTGTTGGACACTTGTAACCTGCATACGGTTTTGGACTTACCAAGCGGTGTATTTCAAGGAGCCGGGGTAAAAACCGTAGTGCTGTTTTTTGAAAAAGGCAAACCCACCCGCCAAACTTGGTTTTATCAACTCAATTTGGACAGAAACCTGGGTAAAACTAATCCATTGACCGAAAAAGATTTGGCTGAATTTATAGAATTGCAAAAAACCAAAGCCAACAGTAAAAACTCTTGGACTGTAAACATAGCAGATATAGACCCGGACACGTATGATTTGTCGGTAAAAAACCCGAACACCCCCGAAGAACCGCCTTTGCGCTCCCCTGCGGATATCATAGCCGAAATGGAAGAACTGGATAAAGAAACCCAACAACTGTTGACAGAACTCAAAACGATTATCGGTGATGAAAAAGCATAAGGAAAAAATGAATAATGGAAAAAAAACTCATTTACCGGAGGGGTGGAAAATGAGGAGATTAGGGGAGGTATGTTCTTTTCAAAATGGATTTGCCTTTAAGAGCAAAACCTTTAAAGAAAAAGGAACACCAATAATAAGGATAAAAAATATAAAAAATGAACAAGTTGATTTAGCAGACGTTGTGTATATCGACCAAAAAGATTATGAAAAAAATTTAACAAAATACGAAATAAAAAAAGGGGATTTATTAATTGCAATGTCCGGTGCTACTACCGGCAAAATAGGTATATACAATAGTAATATAATTAGCTTATTAAATCAACGGGTTGGAAAATTTGAACCACATAAAAAACTTTTGAAAAAATATTTATTCTTTTTCCTTAAAACGAAAGTAGAAGAAAGCTTAAAAATATCACTTGGAGCTGCCCAACCTAATTTAAGTACTGAACAAATAAAAAATTTTGAAATACCCATTCCACCCCTCCCCGAACAAAAACGAATAGTTGCCATTTTGGATAAGGCTTTTCAAGCCATAGACCAAGCCAAAGCCCAT
>JAMOVT010000093.1 GCA_027061855.1 Flavobacteriales bacterium | reverse complement strand
ATAAAAACCTCACTGATTTTTTCAGTGAGGTTTTTTTGTATGTAATTCCGAGGAAGCCAGTTTACAAGCAAGGAATCTCTCCCTTCAAAAATTAATTCCTCACTGTGTCAGGAATAAAAGTGTGTTGTCACCTCTCCAAAGTTTGAGAAGGGAAATTCGTAAGGACATTTTCATATTTTAACTTATTCATTATAAAAGAGGCTGTCCCTTAATTTGAACAGCCTCTTTTAAATAATTTAATAAAGCTTATCTGTTGTTTATAGCTTTATCAGTTTAAAGGTACCATTAAGTGTTCCTATTTGTACTTTTATGAAATAAGTTCCTTTTCTTAAATTTGAAATATCAATAGTGGATTGAGTATTAGAAATAGTTTTGCTTAGTATTAATTGTCCCGTTATATTGTAAATATCAATTTGGTTTATTTTTTCTTCGGCAGAAACAGTAATTAGATTTTTTGCAGGGTTAGGATAATAGGTAAATCCAAATTTTTCCAAATCTTCTATTCCCGAAGTATATACTTCTTCCAAACAAATACCTACGGAGCCATAATCATTATTGTTCCATTCCCAAATCCTTAACCAATAATAATTTCCGGCAGTCAATCCCGTAATATCGTTACTTTCGGTACTAGCATCTGAAATGGACGAGCAAACAATTGGAGTTGTACTGGTGGGGTTATCATAAATTGCAAAACTTAAATAGCCCCAATCTCCTTTATTTGGTCTGTTTATTTTAATTCCCCCCGAGGCGGGAGAAATAAATTTATACCATGAGTCACCTCCTGCATAATTACCACAACTTGGCGTACCGTTTATGGGAGATGAATCAGTTACTCCATTGGCATTCCATACAATTGTGGGATTTGTACATGTAGTTCCAGCCGGATTGACATTTATTTCATATGCTCCGGCAGCTTCGTCATTGTCGGGAGCCACACAGTTTACATTAATGTTGAAATCAGTTACTTCATCAACAGCTGTGGAAATATAAAAATAGTAATCCGCCCCTATTTGTGTTTGAAATTCTACATAAGGTGTAACATCTTCGTTATTGAATTGGCAGTTTAAATTTCCACAATTTCCTGTAAATACCGAAAGATTTTTTATCTGATTTTGATTTGATATACCAGTCACTTCAACATTAACTATGCCTCCGAATTCGGAAATAAAATGATACCAGACTCCTATGTCTGTTTGTTGAATATTACATAGATTTGCATTATCATTTGTCGCTCCGGCAGTAGTTCCATGGACTTGTATTCCACAGGTTAACTCAACAGCATTACTACAAAGATCGTTTTCCGGAGCTCTATAATACATACTGAAAGTCATATCCCCTTGTTCTTGTATATCATCAGTAGATGAATAATGCCCGATATTGATATAATACCAATTTCCAGCTACTACATTAGCGACCAAAGTTTCTTCACTTCCTGTTCCAAATGAATCCGCACTACCGGCGCAGGATAAACTGCTACATGAATGGGCAGGATCATTTACCTTATAAAAGCCTATTTCCAAATCCACCTGCGGGGCTTGTGCTTTTAATATTACTTCAGCGGTTGCACGAGCATAAAATTTATACCACACACCGTCATTCATTCCGGGATTACATAGGGTAATAAATCCATCATTATTGGTAGTTCCATCGAAGGATTGGGTATTAGTATAGGGCAAATTAATAGAAGTTGCCCCATAGCAAGAATCGTTTGAAGGTGCTTTATACTTAATAGAAATAGAAAAATTCTTTGTAAATTGAGAGTAATCGGTCATTCCGTCTTTGTTTATATTTACCCAATATTGAGTTCCGGCCACCGCATCAAAAGAATAGTAAGTATCATATATATTTATACCCTGGCTCTTCTCAATAGAAACACAAGTTAAATTATTGCAAGAACCGGTATATACTTCAACATTAGGACTTAAAAGAGGAAAAATCCCAATACGTATTTTCCAACTGTATTCAGGGGTAAAAGTGAACCAAATACCATCCGGATGATTGGATTCACAAGCGTCAATACCTCCATTATTGGTTGTTCCCCATAAAAAGGCTTTATTTTCATAGAATGGCAATTCTACATGGGTTGCATTAATACATGTATCATTTTCAGGCGGATCTGCGGTAATTTTAACCCATCCGATACCGGCTCCATAGGTAATTCCTTTTCCCAGATCATCATACATAAAACCCACTTTTATATTGGACCGATCAATGCCGGGATAAGTATTCATAAAGGCTTCCAAATCCAATTGGATGGTTGCACTCAAAATATCGTTTGTATAACTGGCGATATACCTCCATGTATTGGCACTTTCATCTCTTACGAGGACATATAATTTGCCTCCTCCGTAACTTCCGGAAACTCTGAGTGAACATTCGAACTCTAATTTTAAATTAGTAAACCCGGTAGCATCTGTTCCTTCTTCTGTACGTGCCAGAATTCTAATATTATGGCTGTCTTCATCCGGAGTAAAATCACTAAAGATCGCCGCTTTATTGTCTAAATCCCATGAGTCATAATCGGACCAGGGGAATTCGCCTGTACCAAAAGTCCAGTCTGTTGTACCGCTGCCTCCACCACCATTCCAGGTTGTCCAGTCAGTGGGGATAGTATCGGATTCGAAATCTTCTTCCCAAAGAGTTCTTTGAGAAAATACGCTAAAAGATAGCATCAAAATAAATAATAAAGTAATGTTTTTCATAATGATATGGTTTTGATTAGTTGATTATTTTTAAAGGATTACTTATGGTGTTGTTTCATTTTATTACTGTTTTAAAATAGATTTTGGTGTAAGTTCTTTTTCACTTTATTAATAAATTAAATAACTATCCGTTATCTATTTCTTTATATTTACTTTATATTTAATTATTTTTATTACGGCTCTTTCGAGAAAAAGAAATTAACATTACAATATTATTAACTATTAATAAGGAAATACTCATCTTTAAGGAGGGAATACTATCACCCTTTTGGGTGATTTTATTAATTATATATAAAAGGGAGAATTACCTATAACAAACTTATAAGTATAGATTGGGGGATCATCGAAATATTATAAATAGCAGTATAGTTTTATATTGGAGGGATACTAGTAGTTTACAACCATTTATTTATTAAAATATTTTTTCAAAGCCAGGCGCACGCTTCCTTCTTCAAGTAATAATTTTTTTGCTTTTTCATAATCCAATCCGGTTTCTTTCATAATCATTTTTGTTCCCCGGTCCACAAGTTTGGCATTGGTAAGTTGCATATCGACCATTTTATTTCCAATTACTCTTCCCAATTTAATCATAGTGGAGGTGCTAATCATATTTAACACTAATTTTTGTGCAGTTCCGGCTTTCATGCGGCTGCTACCGGTGACAAATTCGGGTCCTACAACTATGGTTACGGGATATTCTGCGGCTTTTTCCAACGGACTGCCGGGATTCATTGTAATACATCCTGTAACGGCGCCTGCTTTGCGGGCTTTTTTAACGGTGCTTACCACATAAGGAGTAGTGCCGGAGGCAGCGATTCCTATTAATACATCTCTATCGGTAAAACGAAATTTTTGCAGATCTTCCCAGCCTTGCGTAGTCGAATCTTCTGCATCTTCAACGGCTTTGCGTATGGCTTTGTCTCCACCTGCTATCAAGCCTATTACCAAATCGTCTTCCACTCCAAAAGTTGGAGGACACTCACTGGCATCCAGTATGCCGAGTCGTCCGCTGGTACCTGCCCCTATGTAAAACAACCGGCCTCCTTTGGAAAGTTTATCTACGGTTTTTTCTACCAATTTCTCTATTTGCGGAATGGCTTTTTCTACGGCATAGGGAACTTTTTTGTCTTCGTTATTTATATTGACCAATAATTCATGAACACTCATTTTTTCCAAGTCATTGTATAAAGAATCTTTCTCGGTTATTTTTTCGAATTTTTCAGACATTCTTTCATTAATTTTTGGTAAATATAAGAGATTTTTCAAAAGAATTTTTGGCTGAGGGATTGCAGTGGCAGCTTTTTGAAGATTTTTGCCAAAATAAAACCCAAAGGACAAAAGCGACCTATGGGAGCTCTTTGTTTTTGTGGTTTTATGGCAAAAATCGAGAAAACTATAATGGAAAGCCCGGTCACCTCCCGGAGAATTGACATGGAAAGTGACAGCCTATATACATCTTTATAATAAATATTTTCTTATCTTGGGGGAGAAATATTTTTTGGCTTATAGCGTTTATTTTTATTTATGAGAAAAATCTTTTTATTGATTTTGTTGGGACAGACTTTTTTGTCTTTGTCGCAACAGAAGTCTTACCGGATTGATTGGAATTTTCCGGCAAATATTGTTCAAGGAAGGCCAGATGCTCTTGTATTATTTGCTCCCGGACATTATGAATATACCGGTGAGAATGTTTATTTTACGGATGTATTTGAGGATTATGGAAAGGTGAATCCGGTGTCTGTAAAATTGACTTCTTTAAAATATAGTCCCATAGAAAAAAAGTGGATTACTGCTTTGAATTTAAAAGATATTCAGGAAAGATTTCTACCGGAAATTCATTCGGCGCAGGCCCGGGCGAAATGGCTTTCTTCATTACGTATCAATGCGATTGTCAAAAAAGGAGGCATGTATTATAAATTGGACTCCTTTAAAATTGAGTATTCTTATGAAAATGAAAAGAGAGCCAAACAAAAAAAAGCTGTTTATGACAGCCAATGGGCAACGGGTGAATGGTATCGTTTTAAAATTTCAAAATCGGGAGTTTATAAATTAGACCGGAATTTTTTAAAAGATTTGGGGATTGATGTGACGCAAGTAGACCCGAGAAATATAAAAATATTTGGAAACGGTGCGAAGCTGATGCCCTTGCCAAATAATGTTCCTTTTCCCGAAGATATAACTGAGGTGGCCGTGCGTATTTATGGAGAGTCGGATGGGCGTTTTGATGCCGGAGACTATATCCTTTTTTATGCACAAGGACCGGAATGGAGTGAAGAGAACGATACGAACCTCAATATCTATACGGATGATTTTTACTATTTTATAAAAATAAGCCCCGGAGCAGGGAAAAGGATGCAGAGTTATATAGAGCCTGTGGGATCTCCAACAGATATTTATACGGATTATGTGGCCTATCGATATTATGAGAAAGATGAAACCAATTTTACGCGAATGGGAAGAAAGTTTTATGAGAAACCTTTTCCTGCATCGGATTTTGTTAAAAATATTGAGTTTGATTTCCCCAACCGCATAATTTCGAAACCCGTTCATTATGCAATAAAAGGAGCGACGGATTATAAAGGAGTAACGGCTTTTAAAGCCGAATTAAACGGTCAGTTGTTGGGACAACGTACTTTGAGTTTTGGAGGTTATATTACCGTGGGAGATGAAGAATTGCTGGAAGGTAATGCTACTGTAAATTCGGAAAATTTGAGTTTTTCAATTCAATACCTGGATTATGGACATTTTGATGCCCGGTTTTATTTGAATTATGTCAATGTTTCTGCCTATTGCGCTTTGAAAGGAACAGGAAAACAATTTGTTTTTTATCATCTGGATGCCGAATTTTCTTCCGGAATCGGCGAATATCAATTAAGTAATGCCGGAGATATTGAGCAGGTTTGGGATATTACGGATATTTATAATCCGGCATATAAAGAAAATTCTTCTTCTGATTTGGGACTGAAATTTATGCAAGGAGCTAAAAAAAGATTCTTGGCGGTGGACAAAAACGATTATTATATTCCGGAAAAGCCGGAACAAATAAAAATGGAAAATCAGAATTTGCACAGGGAGGTATTTATGTCCGAAGGAAATTATCAAGAGCCTGAAATGTTGATTATCACACCCTCTTTTTTACATCAAAAGGCAGAGGAATTGGCTGAGATGCACCGCAATAGAAATCAGGTGACTTATGTAGCGGATTTGGAAAAAATTTATAACGAATTTGGCACCGGAAGTCAAGATATTGCTGCCATACGTAATTTTATTCGTTATGTTTACCGCAATGCTTCCTCCATTTCGACTCGGATTAAATATGTTTTGATGTTTGGCGATGCTTCTGTTGATTATAAAGGACTTTTGACAGAGTATGAATTATCCAACGGTGAAAATTCCAATATTGTTCCCATATATCAGGCACCGGATGATTTCAGCCTTGTATATTCCTATTGTAGTGATGATTATTTTGTTTTGATGGATACTAATGAAGGCAATATGTTTTCTTATGAGCAACCGGATATTGCCGTAGGAAGATTTATTGTTCGTGATGAGGAGGAAGCGTCCACTTTAATTAATAAATACAAAGTATATTTTTCTGAAAAATCGATGAAACCCTGGCGTACCGATATCACACTTTGGTCTGATGATTGGGATAAAAGCAGTGATAATTTCATCCTCAATGTAGAGCAACAAATTGCTGCCGGTTTACGTCAATATCACCCCGAATTTAATATTAATAAAATTTATATGGATGCCTATGTTCAGGAACAAACGCCCGGAGGGGCACGTTATCCTCAGGCAAAACGTGATTTATTGAATCTTTTTGAAAAAGGAAGTTTGGTAATCGGTTTTATCGGGCACGGGAACGAATTGGTATTGACACATGAACGAATGTTAGAGCGGGAAGATGTGAAAAATATGCGGAATCTTAGCCGTTTGCCGCTCTTTACCACATTGACATGTGAATTTGGACGTTTTGATAATCCGACAGAAGAAACAACCTCAGAACATATGCTTTGGAACAAAGAAGGAGGTGCTTTGGCCTTGGTTACTACTGTAAGAGAAATTTGGATCAGCAGTGCAGACGGAATGAATACGGCTTTTTATAAAAATTTATTTGGTTTGGATCCTGTTCTAAACGGAAGTATTAATTATAATCCGGCGGAAGCTTTGCGGGTAACGAAAAACAATACAAATTCGAGCGTTAAATTTTTGATTTCTTACCTGGGTGATCCCGGATTTGATTTGGCTATACCGAAACCTCGTATTGTATTGACAAAAGTAAATGGTAAACCGGTGGATACTTTACGGGCTTTACAAAGAGTAAAAATAGAAGGGGAAGTACAGGATGAAAACGGTCAATTACTTGGCCAATTTAACGGAAAAGTATATCCGCGTGTATATGATAAATTTATACAAAGCAGTACATTAAACAATGACAATGAAGGACAAATAGTTGTTTTTGAAAAATTGGGAAGAAAAATATTTACAGGTAATTCAAGTGTAACCGCTGGGAAATTCAGTTTCGAATTTGTGGTTCCTCGTGATATAGAAACTACCTATGGCACGGGAAGAATCAGTTTTTATGGCGAAGATGCACCGGTTGAAAAAACAGGTTATAACGAGTCAATAAAGATCGGAGGGGTGGATACCAATGCCGAAAATGACAATGTTCCACCTGTCATCAAAGCTTATTTAAATACTACCGATTTTGCCGATGGAGACATAACCGATCCCAATCCGTATTTGCTTTTGGAATTGGAGGACGAACACGGCATAAATACCATAGGCGGAGTGGGGCATGATTTAACTGCTGTTTTGGATGATAATGTTAATGAAACCATTATTTTGAATGATTTTTATGAAGCTGATCCTGATACCTATCAAAGAGGAAAGGTGAAGTACCGTTTGTTAAATTTGGAACCCGGTTGGCATACGATAAAAATAAAAGCTTGGGATGTATACAATAATTCGGCTTCTGTGGAGTTAAATTTCAGAGTGGTTTCTGCCGAAAAATTGGAATTAGACAAAGTCTTGAATTATCCAAATCCGTTTGTCAATTACACAGAATTTTGGTTTACCCATAATCACCCTTTTGAAGATTTGGATGTCATGATACAAGTATATACTGTTACGGGAAAGTTGGTTTGGAGTCATCGTCAGCAGATATATACCACAGGTTTTTTATCCCGGGATATAAGTTGGGACGGTACCGATAATTATGGGAATAAATTGGCCAAAGGAGTTTATATATATAAGTTGAATGTCCGGACCGCTACCGGAAAATCAGCAAAAAAGATAGAAAAACTTGTCATATTATAATAAAATTGTAAATTTGATATTCCTTAAAATAAAACACAGATGATGAAAAATTTTTTGTTACTATTAATTGCTATTATTTCTTTGCATACGATTCAGGCCCAAGAAGATTCTCGAGTAATCACTACTGCCGTTCCATTTGTTTTGATTTCTTCCGATGCACGTGCTTCGGGAATGGGTGATATGGGAGTGGCAACTACTGCCGATGCTTTCTCACAATATTGGAATCCTTCTAAATATATTTATATGGATCACAAAATGGGTGTGGCATTAAGTTATACTCCTTATTTGAGCCAGTTGGTAAATGACATAAAAATACTTACTGTAAATTATTACAATAAAATAAATGATAGAAGCGCCTTTGGAATTAGCGTAAAATATTTTGGTTTGGGAGAGATAGATTTGTATGATCAAGGTGGTAATTATAACGGAACGGTAAACCCTAATGAATTTTATATTGACGGTTCCTATGCTTTAAAACTATCCGAAACTTTTTCTATGGCGGTAACGATGCGTTTCATCAATTCAGATTTGAAATTGGGAACAGGGAATGAAGATGCGAGTGCTGCTCAAAGTGTAGCTGTTGATCTTTCTGGTTACTATCAATCTGCCCCTATTGATTTTACCGATTTTCAAGGGAGAATCCGTTTGGGTTATAACATTCAGAATTTAGGCCCGAAAATGCGTTATTATAAAGATGATGATGGAGATTTTCTACCTACCAATTTAAAATTAGGAGCCGGTTTTGACTTTATAATGGATGAATATAATACTATCGGAGTGACTTTCGAAACTAATAAATTACTTGTTCCAACTCCCCCCGTACGAGATAGCAACGGGCAAATTATCGATGGAAAAGATGATAATGTAAGTTGGCTAACAGGGGTTTTTCAATCTTTCTCTGACGCACCGGGAGGATTTAGTGAGGAGATGAAAGAATTTCAATGGTCACTAGGTACGGAATACAGCTATATGGATGCCTTTGCCGTACGTGCCGGTTATTTTCATGAAAGTGAAATCAAAGGAAATAGAAAATATTTTACAATAGGTGCAGGCTTTAAATACAACTATCTAACTTTGGATGTATCTTACCTGTTTAGTAGCAACAAGTTAAAAACCCCTTTGGATAATACCATGCGTTTTTCCTTGAGTTTTAACTTGGATGCTTTTGGTAGCGGAGCCACATCCGAAGAATAAAAATAATATATAGTGAAGAAAATCCAATTATTTTCAGAAATACATATTTACGAATCGATTGATGAGCTTCCTCCGGAAGCCAAAAATTTAATGGAAAAAGCAGCCGCAGCTAGGGAGATGGCTTATGCTCCTTATTCCCATTTTAAGGTGGGTGCTGCTTTGGAATTGGACAACGGAATAGTGGTAACGGGTAATAATCAAGAGAATGCAGCTTATCCTTCGGGTTTATGTGCCGAACGAGTGGCTATTTATGCAGCAGGTGCTAATTATCCTAATAATGTAATATTGCGTATGGCCATTACCGCCCGTTCGGAAAAACACAAACTCACACAGCCTATTCCTCCTTGTGGTGCTTGCCGGCAAGCAATTGCCGAATATGAAATCAAACAACATAAGAACATCGAAATCTATTTTATGGGTGAAGAAGGTGAAGTATATAAATCCAATTCTTTGGCAGATTTATTACCTTTAATTTTTGATAGTTCGAGTTTGTAACAGAGGTGAATTAGGTTTCTTTTCTTTCTTTTCCAGCTTATAGGCTCCTTGCTGTAAGTCAATAAATTCGATTTTATATTTTTTGCAAGTTTGTTCCCATCGATTGACATATGAAGGATAGTTATTTGGGTAGGAAATAATCAGGTTAGGATGATAGTTAAAGATAATTTTTTCCAGATTTATTTTTGGAGAATTTGAAAGTGAAATAATCTCGGGATGGATATTAGGGATTTTCCATATTCCCAAACTATCGATATGTAAAATATGGGTCTGCTGTATATTTATATAAAATGGCATTTTGTCAATACTCACTTTTGCAAATTGGTTTTGCAATGATTTTTTTAAATAGGGATTGATCTTCGAAGGCTCTTCTGTTAAAACTTTCAGTTGATTTCCATGGTCAATAAATAAAGATGCTTGAGGATATGTATGGAGAAAATAGATATTATCCCCGTTATTTTTTGAAATAAAGCCGGCTATTATGGATATTTGAAAAACTAATAAGCTGAATAGAAGTCCGAAAATGAATTTGGATTTTATGCCTGATTTTAACAGTTGATAAAAAAAGAAAAGAATAAAAAACAGAATGAACATTTGAATAAATCCGAATCTGATATGAGTAATCAAACTCCGATCCAATTGGGCGATATATGAATTGACATATAGCATTAATTCCAATAATTTATCAAAAAGGCTCCAAGCAGGATAAATTGAAATACCTAATAAGCTGAGAAGAAGTAATAAAAAACCAAGAAATAAAATGATAAAAAGCAAAGGGATTACCGCTAAATTTGCTATCCAGAAAAAAACGGGGAATTGATGGAAATAATATAAACTTAAAGGAAGAATTGCCAGTTGGGCAGATAAAGAAACAAAAAAAAGATCTCCCAGCCACTTCCAAGGTTGTTTCCAGTGCTGGATAGGTTTTGACAATACCGGATATAAGCTTATAATCCCTAGTACGGCTAGAAAACTTAATTGAAATCCTACTTCATAAACGATTGCGGGATTAAAAAGAATCATTACAAAGGCAGCTGCAAAAAGAGCATTATAAATATTTGAGTTTTTTCTCAATTGCAAGGCAATTTGAAGAAAACTAAACATAATGACAGCACGCAAAACAGAAGGAGAAAATCCGGTTATAAAAGCATATACCCATAAAATAAAAAGGGTAATAAAGAGAAAAGTTTTAATGCCCCATTTCTTTTTTACAAAGCCAAAAGCAAAATTTAAGAACAAAAGCAGAATCCCGATATGTAAACCCGAAATTGCCAAAATATGAATAGTTCCTGCTTTTTGAAAAGTCCGTGTAATTTCAGGATCCAAATTTTGTCTTTCTCCAATAAATAATGAAATAGCCAATTGAAACTCAGCTCCATCAATTCCATGTTTCTTGAAAATTTCTTTTATTTTTTCTCTGATTCTTTTGGACCAATAATAAGGAGATTTTACATTCGGATTTTTTAAAATTTTGAATGCTACATTTGATAAATATATTTGATGATAAATCCCTTTGCGCGACATAAATTTTTGGTAATTAAAGCTATAAGGATTTAAAGGGTGGCGAATTTCCTTGAACTCATTCCGGTTGATTAGCAATTCTATGATTTGACCGTCTGAAAGCGGTTTTAGTTTTTTATTTTGTTTGAGCAGGATAATGCCTGAGGCTGATTTATTATTTAATTGAAGTATTTTTCCTTTATAATTCCAATATTTTTCTGTGGGTTTTAAATCTTTGATTATTTCAATTTTCAAAAAATTTTTTGAGCTAATGTATTGGGAATAATGTCTTTGAAAATGAGTATGTTCAGTTCTTTTTTGAAGAAGTAAACCGATAATAAAACCTAGAAATAAATAAGAGAATAGAAAACCCCGGTCATATAAAAAATTAATTTTTTTATTGGAAAGAAAGAAGAATAAAATCAATAGACCAAAAAGAAAGAATGAGATAAAAACACTAATAAGAAGAGGGATATGAACAAATTCTCCCATAAAGATACCTGCAATCATTGCCATACTCAGGAGAATAATAGGGTATTTTTGTGGAGACATAAAGATAAATTGACACTGAAAGATAGTGAAAAAAATAAATGCTACCGAAATTCAGTAGCATTTATATAAATTTGAAAATAAAAAATATTAAATTTTCAATATTCGATATTGAAGTTTTTTATATTTTGTATCTGTATTAACCCATACAATAAAGAGGTGATGATTATCGATATTATATAAAACGGCATGATTATTTCGAGTCAAAGCTGCACTGACTTCGCGGGTGCTTGACTTTCTGTTTTTATCTATGGTTTCCAAGACTATTTTTTCATATCCTTTCCCGTCTTTTTCATAATATTCTTCATAAACAGCATAAAAATTTCCATTCAAAGCAATCATTTGAGGGTGTCGTCCTTCTTTGGATATATATTTCTTTTTTGGAGAAAAAAGAGAGTCATTTTGTTTTTTGGTATTGAAGTATATACCTTCTTCATTTGGTTTTCCTGTAAACCAAACAGCCCCTAATAAATCTTGATTCAAAGCCAATGAAGGGCCGGTATGCGGACAACCACTTATATGCCAATTATCTCTATAAATAGGTACAGGTTTTGTAAAATTCTTTCCTTGATCTGTCGAATATATATAATACATATCACGTATTTCGGTGTCGTTGTCCCAGAAATCAAGACTGTCAATATTTTTTAATCCCTTTCTTTTGGCCTCTTCTTTTTGGGTAATAAATCCTTTTTCTCCCGGTTGTATAATATTGCGGTAAGCAATATGAATGGTATTTAAACTATCTACGTAAATGTCTGTCCGACAACATTCGCAAGTTGAGCCGGCAACAGGTTTTTCATTCTCAATCTTATGTTGGTTATTTGTAGAGGCAAAATATAAGGTTTTCCCTTTTAGTTCTTTATCAATAGGTTTTCTGCTATCTAACCAACTTAGACCGATAGTTCCGTCAGGTAAGAGGGCAATGTCATAAAAGGATTGACTGGTGGAAGTAGTATCCTTTACTAATTTTTGTTCTTTGGACCAAGTTTTCCCTTGATCTGTTGAAAAACTATAATACATATATCCTCCAAACATAGAACGTGAATTTCTATCTCTTCTTCTATAAAAGGCATATAGTGTATTCTTTGTATCTTTTCCGATTTTTGCCATACTTTCCTCATGCAGTTGTAAACCCTTAGCGGAAGGGACTTCATAGGTTTGGCCAAATTTATTGGAGTTCGTATCAAAAATCTTATATTTCAAAAAAGTGTTTTTTTCCTTTTGTTCTGTCCAATTTACTATGATTTTGTCTCCGTTTTTAAAAAGGTATGGAGCAGATGCAGAATAATCTTTTCCCTTTACTAAAATCTCTACTTTGTTTGATTCGGGTTTTTGTTTTTTTACTGTCTTTTTTTTGTTTTGACAGGCTGCAATACTTATAAAAACCGATAGAATCAGTACTATTTTTTTCATAAACTTTTTTCATAAACCCGGAAGTAAATATATACCTCCGGGTATTAATTATACAAATATAATTTAAAATATAAATAGGCAAATTATTTACCAAACTTATAAGTTATTCCCCCATAAAATGTGCGAGGCATTCCGGGTGTATAGGAAGTTCTTCCCCATGCTGTGCTAACGCGTGTAGCGTACAAAGTATCATTCACATTTAGAATATTAAAGAAGAACTCATAATTTTTGTAGGTATAACCTGTGCGAATATTAAACACATCATACCCTTCATATTCGGTAGTATTCTTATCATCTGTATAGTAACTGCTAACATGTTGCCATTCTAACCCGATCCTAAAACCTTTCAAATAAGAAGGCTTATAATTTATCACGGTATTAGAAACAAATTTTGGCGCTCCTGGCATATCGTTTCCGCTATAATCCACTACTACCTCGCCATCTACTATTTTGGTTACAAAATCATCATATTTATGAGAAGAAAGGGCACCGGCAAATCGAAGATTCCATTCTTTTGAAGGACGGAATTTCAATCCTAGTTCTAATCCTTTATGAGAGGTTTCTCCAACATTTTTATTTTCTCTTACCGTGATTCCGTCAATCTTTGTGGAAACGGATACCACTTCGTCTTTTCCTTTCATATAATATAAAGCCCAGTCAAAATATAATTTATTATCCAAGGCTTTTATCCATCCCCCCATTTCATAATTGTCAAATGTGGTAGGATTTAGCATAGGTACATCCGTTTTTCTGAAAAGATCGCTGATGCGGGGAGGAATATATCCAACGCTAAAATTGGAATATATTCCCATATTATCACTGAAATTATAAACTGCTCCTAATCTTGGTGTAATGGCACCATAGTTCTCTTTTGTATCACCGGCTTTGTAATCACTTGCGTCATCCAATAAATTATTAAAATCATAGCTGTAAATATCGAAACGAACCGCAGCATTTAAAACAAGCTTGTCAATGGGAGACATTTCATACATTGCGTAAAAACCTGAATTGAGAATATCCGTTTTATATTTTGAACGGTAATCGCCGGTTTCAGTATAAGAAATAAACATTCCGTCGCCATCACGATATACTTCGAGAATTTTGGCATAATAATCTTGGGGAGTATAATCTATATTGGTACCCAAAACAAGTTTGGAATTAAATTTGTCAAAAGAGATATTATGTTGCAAATACAATGCATAACTTTGAAAACTATTCTCATTTAACTCTCCACGTGTATAGCTGTCAAAAGGTGTATCACCTGAAATACGATAACTTGGATTTTGTCCCATCGAATTGTCTCGAAAAACCAGATTGAGGCTTGTAGCATGTTTTTTATTCCATATTTTTTCTAAATCGGAATTAAAGCGTAGAGCTTTTGCATCTCTGTATGTGAATGTATAGTAAGAAGTATAATCTTTGTTTTCAAACTTGGTTTCATCCAAACTTCCACTCATTTCACTATAATAATCAATATAACTTAAAGTATTGGTCCATCTAAGGTTATCATCGAACTTATGGGTAATTTTTGCCGTAATAGCAGTTTTATCATAATCACCATAATCTCTTACACCATCCTTGATTTGGGAGTAATACCCTTCGATATATACACCGGTTTTCCCATAAGTATTACTTATTTCAGCTTTGGTTTTAAAGAAACCGTTTTGGTGAGCGGAGACTCCCACTTGTCCTTTTAATTCGGGACTTGGATTTTTGGTTATAAAATTGATGGCCCCTCCGACGGCTCCACTTCCATAAAGAGAGGAATAAGGTCCTCTAATCACTTCTATTTTTTGCGTTGCTTCTATATTCATTTCCAACAAAGCATTGTGATTAAATACTCCCGTAGGACGAATAGGAATCCCATCTTCCAGATATAAAAATAAACTCTTGGTGGAGATAGGTAAACGAATGGACATCATATGTTGTTCATTTCCTAAGTCCACCATATTTACACCCGGAATTTGATTTAATACATCAGTTACGGATAACGGATGTGTTTCTTCAATCATTTTTGGAGTAACGGAACTAATGGCAATAGGTAATTCTTTTCTTTTTTGTAGTGTTTTTGAGGCAGATACCACTACTTCATCCAGTTCCGAAGTATCCGGTATTAAAAATACCGTCATATTAGGTTTGGCAGTGAGTTTTCGGGTCTTATATCCCAATAGTTTGAATACAATTAATTCTCCTTTTTTTACATTTTGTAATTGAAACTCTCCATCCATTCCCGTGATGGTTTTATGTTTTGTTTGAGTTGATTCAACATAAACGCCGGGAAGCGGAGTTTGATCAGTTTGATCCAATACTTTTCCTTGTATATTTATTATTTCTTGTGCATAATTGGTTTGAAAACCAAATATAAACATAAAAGCTATTAAATGTTGTATAAAATTCTTCATTTTTTCCATATTTTTGTTGAAATGGTAAATAGATAAAAAAAATACCTCTCTGCACTATGTGCGGATTATTTTAAGTATAGAGGTAAAGCAATACCGGAATACTATTTTTTGACAAAGAAGAAAGTTTGGACGCTGCCTCTTTGCAAAAATACCGGTATTGCTATTTTTAATTAACCAGATTGATTTTTAATTTTTTAATAGGTAATTTTTGTTTTTTGACAGGAACTGGTTTGAAAATCCGTACTTGTTCCGGATACGGGTTTGCCTTCTTCCACTTTTTTGGCTGCAACTACTACCCAATATTCTGTCCCTTCTTGCAATTCACTCACCGGTCGCATCCATCCGTTACTACCATCGATATGAATAGTAAAAGAAGTTTTAGAGGTGGGAATTTCGGGAGCCTTAAAAAAGGGTCTTTTATTTGCAATATCCAATTCAGTGAGCTTTACACAATATAAATCTGCACCGGGGACTTCTGTCCAACTAACCTCAATGATTTGAGCCGTTTTATCATAATTTACCGTGATAACAGGTACATCAATTTCTGTCGGTTCCAAAATATCAGTAACAATTTTGGCATAACCGTCGTTGAATTTTAAATTAAAGGTATAAGTGCCCAGTTCCGGTTTGGTTGTTCCGGTTGACATTACTCCGGTCAATTTACCGGGACCTGCCCAAAATTCATGTAAATCCACTTCTATTCCCGAGGGAGTTACTACATAACTACCCTCTCCAATGATACCGTTACCTCCGGCAAAGGCTACCAAGGCATATTTATATTCTCCCATCATATACATTTTTTTAAGGATCACGTCTCCATAAGCATCCTCATGAGTGTTTTGAGGGAGTTCGATATCGTCTTTTTCACAGGCATTCAAACTGATTAAAATACCAAAGAGTAATACTATTAATTTTATATTTTTCATTTTTATTTGTTTTAATTTGATTAGAATTTATATTTTATATACATACTGAAACTTCTCCCGGGTTCATAGATTCTTTGCCCGTTTAAATCATCAGCATTTTTAAAGGCGAAATTTAAGTGGTTATAATAAGCTTGGTCGGTAATATTCAGGACAGCAGCACCAATAGATAAGTGCTTATTGGGTTTGAATCCTAAGCGTAAGTCAAAAGTAGTGTGTCCCGGTGTTTCCGTTTCACCAAAACTAGGCGCATAGTCTTTTTGTGTAGCCACAATTTCACTACGCAGGTCAGCCCAATATTTCTCCGTTTCATATTTCAAACCGATATGGGATGTCATGGGAGCTACTTGTGCCAAGGGTTCATCCAGTGTTTCATTATAGGCTTTGGTAAGCGCTAAATCGGAATGGAAGCTGAAATATTCGGTGAATTTATAATGAAAGAATAAATCTGTTCCATATTGATGCGCATATACGTTCCAAAATTGTTTAGGCGCCTGCGGAGTTCCTCCTCCACAGCCCGCACTGGTTCCCGTTAATGCCGGATTTAATACCGGAACAATATAATTTTCAAAAAGAGAATAGAAGAGGTTGATTCCGCCGCTCCATTTCTCTTTTTTGACTTGTGCTCCGATTTCAAATTGATTATTGATTTCCGGTTTAAGATAGGGATTGCCAATATATTCACGGGAATCGACACCTACTATAAAACGGTAAATATAACGTTCTATCATACTCGGAGTACGCGTTCCTCTCCCATAGGCTACTTGTGCTTGAAAATCATCCTTTTTATATTTTATAGAAAAATTTCCACCTACTACTACATCGGTTTGGTCCTTCACATTGCCATAAATAGCAATAAAACCCGGATCGGGATCTGTAATTCCGGCAGTAATATAATCCATGCGGATTCCGGTAGTAATAGTATATAGCTGATTGAGCCTATAATTTCCTTCGGTATATACTCCGTAATCTTCGATATGGGCTCCTTGCCATATTTTAAGATTTTTAATCATAGGAGGATCCAAAGCTACGCCGGTATTGGGGTTGACATTCACTATCACGGTTTTGTTTCCGTCTCTTTTGATGATATCGGCATCAAATCCTGAATAGATAAGCCATTTCTCAGTAGGTTTATACCCTATTTCAAACTTTCCTCCCAATGTATTGGATGTAACCGGAGCACGTGCATCAATAGCAGGATAATTGGGGCGTGGGTTCTCCAGTTCATAGCCATTAGTCATTAAATGATCCACAAAGGAATAATAAGACTTGAAACTCATATGATGAATTTTCTTCCAAGGACTTTTTATCTTATAATCCAAGCTGATGAGATAACTGTCATCTTTGGGTGAATCCATCATAAGCCCGGCATGTTTAATGTCTCTACCGAATTTTTGATGCCAATTTAATAGCAAGCGTTGATTTTTTTTTGGGTTATAACCCAATTTAATCGAATAGCTATCCGTTTTAAATCCGGCAGGTGTTACCACTCCCCGGCCATCCGTATAGTCTCCGAAATCTCTATGCTCGGCGTTGATATTTACATCATATTTTGGAGTGGCATACATCACTTCTCCACGCAGAGCAAGATTATTTCCATTGGTTTCATACCCACTTTCCAAAGTTCCGTGCCACCCATATGAATCTGCTCCGGGAGTTTTGGTGACCAGGTTTACAATCCCTCCGAATGTTTGTCCGAAACGAACGGTGTATGGACCCTTTACTACTTCAATCCGGCTTACTTCTTCCGGAATAATATGAGCGGTAATGGGATCCATACGATTGGGACAAGCATTTACAATTTTGCTTCCTCCGTTTATTTTTACGTTCATTTCTTCATATTTGAAGGAGCGCAAAGAAGGTTCTATTGCTGTACTGCTCCTTTTTTGCATACTAAAACCGGGGATATCATTGAAAAGATCGGCAGCTGTTCTGGGCTGACTTCCTTTTTTGATATCATCTGTTATAATAACGGAGTGCGTGATGTCTTCCAACGGATTGGCTTTGATAACCACTGTATTCAACTCTATATTTTTTGGTTTGAGTTGAATGAGCATTTCCTTGACTCCTTCCGTTTTAAGTGTTTCATACTCGGGATGAATCACTATAATGATTTCTCCTTTATTGATAATAAGGCTAAATTTTCCCTCTATATCCGAGCTTGTTTTTTTTGACGAATCTTCCGTTTGAATTATGGCACCCATTACAGGTTCACCGGTAGAACTATCCGTCAATTTTCCATTTATTTGAATCTCCTGCGCATAGGTATTGCCTATCAGAAAAAACAAAAATATCTGGATGATTTTTTTCATTTTTCTTCATTTTTAAATTATTCATAGAGTAATATGTTTGCTTTAACAAGAAGCAAAACGTCGAGATTATGAAGAAAACGGTGGAGGACGAAACAGGGGAGGTGAATATCCTTTACAAACACTTCGATTAATAAAGGAATCATTTTTATTTATAATGTAAAGTTTTTGATAATATTCAGTAATGATATCATATAATTTATATGCGGTGTATTCTTTTAATTTTAATTCGGGTAGAAGTGATTTTTTTTTAGAGGGTGTAGATTCCTCATCATAAATCTTTTTAATTTCTTTTTTAAGATGGCATTGTCCGTTGCAATGCATCTCGGGTTTGTCTTTATTAATACAAACTTCTTCGGCATAATAATGATAATTGACAGCATAATCCAAAAGAGGTATGGCCGGATAGACTACTATCAAGAGGTAAAAAAGTAATAATATGTTAGAAACTATTTTTCGTTTCAAAATTTAAGGAATTCTTATAAACAATTAAATTGGTAATCAACAGATTTGTAGGCCTTGTTTTCAATTATGAGAAACACTCTTGTATATAGATGTATTATGAGAATTTTGTCAAACTTTATAATAAGAATGCTGAAATAAAGCTAAAAATAACCAAAGCTTACAAATCTGTTGATATGTAAATTAAAGCTAATAATATTGTAAATCAGGATATTGCCGGAGGATGGAAAATATCGGCGATATAAGAATTAATATCCGGTTGGATTATGAAAGTGGATATTTTTTGATTGAAGTTTTTCTCAGGACAATGATAAACAGGAATATTTTCACTAATAAGTTCGCTAACAAAAACACTTATTTGGGCAATAGGAATGCCCGGTTTTTCTTTTTCTTTTTGTTCACAGACTCTTTTGATCAATGCTTTGAGATAGGCATCTCCATTATTTTGCATTTTGGCAATCTCTTGGGCGTTTGAATCACAACAACAAATGTCTTCAGAAATTGAAGAGATATGGATATTGCTTTTTTGCAAAAAATAATATTCGACAAAAGGCCTCACCGGCTGTAATAAAACAACTGTGAATGCTAATAGCAGTAAGATTCCGGTCAACCTTGTCTTCAAAATAAAAAGTTATATTTTTGACAAAATTAATAAAAAAATAGTAAACTATCTTTTATTTAGAAATATTTATTTTTTACCGTATTATAATCGATATAATAAGTCAATTTCATTATAAAACGGTGCTCTTTATCGGATTTAAATAGGTCGTCCAAATTATCTTTGAAATTTATTTCCGCATTATTTCCCAGATTTTCAATGCGGTTTCTATACATTAAAGAAAGTTGACTTCCGGGAGCAAATTCCCAAATATAAACCAAGTCAAAATTCCAATAGTTATAGTTTTTTTCGAGTAAAAAATTATTATTTAATATACTTAATTTTCCATTTTCTTCTAAGTTGTAAAGTTTAGTATAAGTAAAAGGAGTCCAATAATGATACAAATTAAAATTTAAAGCCGATTTTATATTAAAATAATAACTAGCTCCAAATCTATTTTTTATTTCTTTTTGTTCTCGGCTAGCAAAATAAATATGATCATCCCCATATATATTGTTAATTTCTATCTTTTCATCCTTTGTAATTCCCCTTAAGGCTCCTTTAAAATTACTTTTTTTTCTATAAGAAATAGCATAATTAAATTTAAAGCGATTATTAATTCTCCAACGGGGTTCAATACCTATCATCCAAAGTTTTTGTGGATCTCCAATTGATTTAAAATATGAATAAGTGAATTTTCCTGAAATTTTTTTTCTTCGATCAGTAGAAATGGTTCCCATACTGCCTAAATGGGAATCTACGAGAAAATATCTTCCGGGAATACCAGCTTGGTAATAATCCTTTTCTTCACCTGCATACCTGAAACTTATATGATATACAAACAAGTTTTTAGCTATGAGAATATCTCTTAATTGAAGAGAGGAAAGCGTTTGTTGATAGGGATCAAATAAATAATTTAAATTAATAAAACTATAAAAAATATTTTTACGATACCATTTAGAGGGCTTTAAGGATGAGAATTTATATCCAAGTGTATAATTTACAAAATTATTATGAGTATAATAGGCTAGATCTTTGGGGTTAAATTCAGTATCTTGCAAGTCTATTGCTCCAAATATTTTGTGAGCTCCGAATGATTTTGTAGAAGAAAAGGAGAATTTATTTCCTTGATATTCTCCTTTTTTTCTATCACTAAAAATAAAACTTCTTGCCATTTCTCCTTTTAGGTTTAAAGTATTTTTTTGAGTATTAATATCAAAATAGCCTCCTAAAACATTGGCGTCACGTCCATCTCCACTACGTAAAACATTGGTGTTTATAAAACCAATTGAATTAGTAAGTTTAAAATTATAATCCATTACAAATACATTATAATTTGCCATTGGTTCAGTTTCTACTTTTCTTATATCTCCGGTCAGCGTATTTTTAATTATTGCATTGGTAGCTTGTGTAACTGCATTTAAAACTCCTATTCCCAGGCCTTTTTTATTTCTTCCTGAAATTTTAATAGCATTATATAATTTTATAGTTTCGGGATTTTCTTCGATAATTTCACCATTTTCTAATCTTATTTTTTTGTATCCACTGGGTGTTCCACCTATCCGCCGAGAATAGAAAAGATTCATTTTATTAAATAAACTCATACCCTCGGTAAAAAAGTCTCTTTGTTCGGGATAATATTGTTCAAATGGTCCGAGATTAAGGACCAGGTTGTCATAGGGAGTATCACTAAAATCAGGAATTAATGTAGCGTCCAATGTGTAGTTTTCGCTTAAACCGTATTTTAAATCCATCCCGAAACCATAATCGGTTATGGTTTTTCCTTTATACTTGGAAATATTTGTAGAAGCATAAGGATAAAGGCTAAGGCGAACGGGAGGTTTAATATCTCTTATGTCTTTTAGTGTTCCTAGAAATTGCACCCAGTCACCGGTTTTTTTCTTGTCTATATAGGTCCAGGAATAAGTTTCTCTTTTATTCTTGATCTCCCGAATAAAATCAATTCCCCAATTTTGAACTTCTTCGTTTTGGAAACGAAGAGCGGAATAAGGGATCTCCATTTCGACCACCCAGCCCTTATTGGTAATTTTTACCGCGGATTTCCAAACGGCATTCCAACTATAATCTGTTTTTTCGCGTAATATGCCGTCTAATTGCGCACCTGAGGCGGTAACACCGAAAACATAGTTATTCCCTTTTGAAAAAAAAGGGTTGATAATTACTTGGAAATAATCGGCTTCTCCTAGTTGATCTCTTAGTCCGAATTCCTTGGCAATAGAAGAAGGATTTGGGTCTTTCATGATAGCTAATATATATATGGCGGCGTTATCATAGACTATTTTTACTTCTGTATCGTATTCCGAAGAAGCCGGCTGACCGTCAATAGGGTCAAACATAATAAAATGGGTTGCCGTATCGGCGCTTTTCCATATTTCATCATTGGGATTGCCGTCAATTTTGGGAGCTTGTTCGGTTCTTATGGCAGTCAAAGATTTCTGGGGGGATTGAGCAAATAAAGGAAAGTAAAAAAAATAAAAAAATAGAAATGTACATTTAATAAAAGAATCCATAGTTTTTTAATTTGAGCTAACAAATATCATACAAATAATAGAAAGTTCAAAATTTTATAGCAATAATATTTCCTATAAATATTGAATAAGTGGTATTTTATTATTAGAAAACCTCAGTTGGTTGTTGTAATTTTTTTCAAATTTAGTTAAATTAATTGTAATCTCTCATTAATTAATATTTGCTTTCAATTATTGACATGTAAATTTGAATAAATTTTATCAGTTCCTTAATTACTTTTTTTGTATATGGTAACGGATTAAATTATCTATTGGCCTACGGATTATTTCTTTTAATTGTATATTATTGTTTTTTGCCGCTTTTTCTAATACCGATTGAAAATACCAGGCAATCGAACCGATAAAATACACCGGAAGGCTTGTTGATTTTTCATAGGGAAGTATACGGTTTTTGATAAATAAATCGAATCCTTTATATAACAAGTTTTTTATGTAATCTTCGTCTTTATGTCCATTCATAAATTCGGCAAATTGGGCCAAATAAGTATTGGGCGCTTCTTTTTGATAAAGATTTTCTTTGATAGTTTGTGCAGACAGGTCATATTTGGAAGCAAAATCATTTGCAATATGAGGAGGCATTTTTTTATTGTAAAAATCGAGAATCAATTGCTTTCCAAACCAATTTCCGGAGGCTTCATCCATTAAGATATATCCCAGAGAAGGGTAGAGCATATGCATTTTTTTTCCGTCAAAATAGCAGGAATTGGAACCGGTGCCTAAAATCGCCACAATAGCCTCCTCACCCCCGGAAGCCGCATAAACGGCTGCAAGCATATCTTCGGCCACAGAAATGTCTGCGAAAGGAAATATTTCCTGCAAAACATTAGCAAGTTTCTGTGAAGCTTGCGGTGTTCCGCATCCCGCCCCGTAAAAAAACACTTGCCGAACTTTTTGCTTTTCTTTTTCAAGCTCATAGTTATTAAGAATTCTTTCTTTCAGTTTTCCTGCATCCAAAATGGCCGGATTTAATCCTTTGGTTCGTGTACGAAAGAGTTCTTTTTCTTGATCTATGGCTACCCAATCTGTTTTGGTGGAACCGCCGTCTGCTATTAAAATCATTTTTGTTGTTTTTTAAGTATTAGGTAATCCCAAGCCTTTAATATCAATGTATCATTAGGTTTGATAGATAGGGTATCTCTGTTTAACGAATTGATAAATCTTCCTTTTAAATTTATTTGAAAATCTATTTTTTCAGGGCTCATATTTCCTATAAAAAAGACTCTGTCTCCTTTAAAACTTCTTTCGAAGCTTAGAATATGTGGATTTTTATTGTTATTGATTCTTTTATATTCCCCTTTTATTTTTCCTCCATACAAAGCGGGTTCATTGTTTTTAAGAGATCCTAATTTTTTATAAAGAGTATACCATTTTCCTTTGGTTTTAGGAATGCTGTCTTTTTCAAAAAATTTTAAACGGTGATTTAAACCATATTCCTGCCCGCTGTACACCAAAGGCATTCCGGGAATCATATATGTCAATGCAGTCATAATCGGAGCTGCTTTGCCAAAACTTTCCTCAATGGTTCCTTTCCAAGAATTTTCATCGTGATTGGCTACAAAATTCATTAAAATATCGTCCGGTTCATACATGGTATCGATTTTTTGCATATATCGATCAAAATCCAGTACATTTTTCTTTCCATTTGCCATATCTACCATTAAAAAATGCTCTTCCCAGCCATAGCACATATCAAACAAATCGTCTTTCATCAATTCCGGTTCCCAAGCTTCGGCCAGCATAAAAAGGGGTTTGATTTTTCTCAATTCGGGAATAGCCTCTTCCCAAAATTCCACGGGAACTTCACCGGCCACATCACATCTGTAACCGTCAATATCGTGGTTTTCTATCCAGTATTTCATTTCACCGATCATTGCTTTGCGCAAATCAGGATTGTTATAATTGAGGTCGGCTACATCTTGCCACCCTTTTGAGCTTCCGTCTGGATTGAGTGGGTCGGTTATTTCTCCTTTTTTGTTTTTTGTATAATAATCGGGATGTTCTTTTATCCATTTATGATCCCAGCCGGTATGGTTGGGAACCCAGTCGAGAATAACAGCGATTCCGTTTTTATGAGCTGTCTCGATTAAATCATCCAAATCCTTTTTTGTGCCAAAATCAGGGTTTACAGCAGTGTAATCCGCTACGGCATAAGGACTTCCCAAATATTTTTTTCGTTCTTCCGGGTCTTTGATATCCGAGACAAAAGTATCTCCCGTAGCTTTTCTTTTTGTTTCGGATATAGGATAGATAGGCATCAACCATATAATTTTAATCCCCAGATCTTTTAAAACCGGGATATCTTTGGTAAAAGCTTTCAAAGTCCCTTGGGGTGAGTATTGCCGGATATTGGCCTCATAAATTACGGCACTCCGCACTAATGTGTCTGATACCTGAAAATTTTTTGTCGTTGTATTTTTTTGCTTTTTGTCATTAGGTGAATGTGTGTCTGTTCCGCAATTGGAAAGAAATAATCCCATGACAAGAAAAAGAAATATTTTTTTCATTTGAATTATTTTTTATTGGATTTTACATTGATAATCTTGTAAGAATGGGGGAGAATGGTATCCTTTTTATAAATATATTTGTTATCGCTTTTGTTAAATATCGAAGTAGCTTTATCGTTAAAATACTCTCTTTGGATAATCAAAATATCTCCATCCGTTTTAATTTCAGTAGTTCCATAGAGTAAAGCCATTGAGTTTTTTCTCAATGAAATCATTTTTTCTACTTCGTTTTTGAGTTTTTGTTCTTTTTTAGTTAGGTTTTCAAACTTCATCATTCGCCTGTTATCCGGGTCATTGGCACCGGGCATCCCGATTTCATCTCCATAATAAATGCATGGTACACCGGGAATAGAGAGGTTGAAAGCATGCAGCATAGCCAATTTGTCATAAGCGGTGGAATCTGTAATTTGAATATTTCTTGTCCATCCGGCTGTTTTTCCGTCTTCATTAAATTTTACATCTCCCGAGGCATAACTGATAAAGCGCACACGATCTTGATTTCCTGTCATATTTCCCATCAGGTGGTGATGTCCGTAGTATTTTAAACTTTCTTTGAGTTGGTTGCTCAATCTATTTACCGGCTCTTCGGGTTTGGCAAAAACCGCCACCGACGCATCATAGAGATTAAAATCAAACTGGGCATCGAGCATTCCCGTATTAATATAACTTCTGATGAGTTCCGGACTTCCATATGTTTCACCGATTTGAAAAACGGGGCGAGGTACTTGTGTTTTTATTTTCCAAGTCAAAGTGCGCCAAAAATCCTGTTGAATATGCTTGGTGGCATCATGTCGAAAACCGTCTAATGGAAATTCTTTTACCCAATAAACAGCAGAATCAGTCATGGCCTCGATTACTTCCGGTTTCGAAAAGTCGAGAGTGGGAAGGAAAGTGTCAAACCAAGTGGTAAGGCGGTGCGAATCCCATTTTTCCGTATTTAAAGTGCCGTCCGGGAGGTACAAATCGGTTGCCCAATCGGGATGTTCTTTATAAACCGGATTTTCTTCATGTACATGATTGGCTACATAGTCCAGAAGCACATTCATATTTTTTGAATGGGCATTATTTAATAAGCCGCGGAAAATAGAATCGTTTCCAAAACGAAAATCGATCTTTGTATTGGAAACGGGCCAATAGCCATGGTATCCTGAGAATTTGGTATAAGGATTTTTCCATAATCCATAAGCCCCCAGCGGATTTTGGGTGATAGGTGAAAGCCATAAGGTATTGACCCCTAATTGATCAAAATAACCTTGTTTCATTTTTTTAATTACTCCGGATAAATCTCCTCCATAATAGTTAGCTTTTGGCAAGACAGTGTCATTAAGTACTTTGAAATCGTTGGACGGATCTCCGTTATAGAAACGGTCTACCATAAGAAAATACATGATTTGTTTATGAAAATCGGTTCGAGGAAGTTCTTTTGCATCCGTAATAATTTTATTATCCTTAATTGGTATTAGCAAATCATTGCTTCGTCCGTTTTGGTTATAAGCATAGATTCTGAGATAATAAAAACCTTTATTATCTTTTGGTAAGTAAATATCGGCTTCATTGGGATGAAATTCGATATATTTTTTATCTAGTAACCGGTTGTCTGTATAGACTAAAATTTTTTCAGGTTGTTGATTGAAAAAAACTATGCTAAAATGGTTTTTTGCAAAACTTCCTGTTTTTAATACGGGAGCCATGGCAGAATTATCTTCTATTTTTATGATGGAATTATACCCTCCCATACCGTTACTTACCTTATCAGGATTAGCAGGGTCGGTCATTTCCTTACCCTTGTTAATTAACACATATTGATAACTTCCGGGATCTACTTCTTGTTCATAAACCCAATTGGATTTATCGAGGGTCATTTTTTTTGGTTGCCAACCGGTCATTTCTCCTTTTATTTTTAAATCTTTGAATTTATCACTGGCCGGAATAACAATTTTTAATTTTTTCTTCTCATACCGAAAGAGAGGGATTTCATAAATATCTCCGTTTGAAAGTTGTAAGGAGAGATTTTCGATAGGAGAAAAATTATTATTGGCAACCAGTTTAAGTTCATGATTTTTTTTATTCCAACGGAAACTGTAATGAGAGTGCTTGACAATTTTCCGGATGCTGTCCGGATAGAGAATATAGTCCCTGAGATGAATAAGTGTAGTATCCTTCTCCATATATACCGGAGAAGAAAGCCCCTTATACAAGACCTGTTTTTTTTCTTTTTCCTTTGGTTTAGCCGTTTGATTTTGACATCCTGCCAATATGATGAAAAGGCTGACTAATAGCCATATTATTTTAGGTTTCATACTTAATAAAGTTCTATGATATAAGGTCTTTTTCGGGGAACTTTCAATTCCCTATCAAGCTTAATTTCCAGGTTATGAATAATTTCTTTTCCATTTTTAAACTCTCCTATTCCTTCTTGATAATCTTCAAAATGAATGATCTGTGGTTCCGGATTATTATTGAGAATGATCATAATGCTTTTTTTATCATCTTTTCTAAAATACACATATACATTATTTTTTGGGATGTATTGCAATAATTTTCCTTTGTGTATCACAGGATTATTTTTTCGCCAATTCAATAGTTTGTTGGTAAAATCAAAATATTCTTGTTGTTTTTTCGTTCTTCCGTTTTCTTGAAAAGCATCATTGGTATCTCCTTGCCATCCACCCGGAAAATCTTGCCGAATGTATGCATCTCCGAGGGCTTTGTCTCCCGTCATCCCGATTTCATCCCCATAATATAATTGGGGAATTCCGCGGGTAGTAAGAATAAGACTAAGAGCTAATTTGTATTTATCGATATCTTTTCCCAAAACAGTGTTGATTCTTGTAACATCGTGATTTCCCATAAATACAAGTATATTATGTATATTGGCATAGAGAAAATCATTGGTGAAATTATCATATGCCTTGATCATTCCGTTAAACCATGTGGCATTTTCTTCATTAAACATTTGTGAGATTGCATCATGCAAAGTAAAATCCATCACACTGGGCAAGCCTGAATTATAATCCTGAATTTTTCCTACCGGACTGTCCTTTTGCCAATAGGATATTTGTGCTTGATCATGCATCCATACTTCACCGACTATATTCAAATAGGGATACTCTTTCATAATGGCTTTGGTCCATTTGGCAATTCCTTCTTTGTCATTATAAGAATAAGTATCTACTCTTAAACCGTCCAAACCGGCATATTCTATCCACCAGATGGCATTTTGAATCATATATTTTTGTAATAGCGGATTATTCAAATTCATATCAGGCATCGTGGTGTCAAACCAGCCGTTTACGCATTCTTTCCGGTCGGAAAGGGAAGTATGAGGATCAAATTGGGTACTCATTCTGTAATTGCTTCTTTTGAATCCGTTTTTGTTTTTGTCCCAATAATGAATCCAATCCTTTGTGGGCAAATCTTTGATCATCCAATGTTTGCTCCCCCAATGATTGGTGACATAATCCATTATCAATTTCATTTTTCTTTTATGTAGTTCATCGGCTAGTTTGCGGTAATCTTTATTGGTTCCATAGCGAGGATCTATCCGGTAATAATCACTTTGCGCATAGGTATGATAAGAATATTTAGGTTCATTATCTTCCAATAAAGGGGTGCTCCAAATAGCGGTCACTCCCAAATTTTTCAAATAATCCAGATGATCTATAATTCCTTGAATATCTCCTCCATGTCGTCCGTCGGGATTATTTCTATCGGCTTTTTCTGCCATTTCTTCTACTGAATCATTGGCAGGATTCCCATTGGCAAATCTGTCGGGCATCAGCAAATAAATTACATCGCTGCTATCGAAACCTTTTCGCAAATGCGAAGCTTTTTTTCTTGCTTTTAATTCATAAAAAATGCGCTTTTTTATTTTTTTTCCTTTTTTGAATAAAATCTCGAATTTACCGGGCTTTACATCTTTGGTGTCAACCAAGAGAAAAAGATAATTGGGATTTTCGGTTTTGCGTATATGCAGTATTTTTGCTTTTTTCGTTTCTATATCATATTGGGAAATATTGGGCCCATAAAATACAATTTGCAAAGCAGGATCTTTCATGTCCGCCCACCAAAAGGGAGGCTCCATACGTTCGATTTT
>JAMOVT010000092.1 GCA_027061855.1 Flavobacteriales bacterium | reverse complement strand
ATAATTTTTTTCACGAGCCTGTGGCGTATTACATCGCGATCAGATAGATGAATAATATCTATTCCTTTGATATTTTTTAACAAACCCAATGCTTCTTTCAAACCCGAAACCTGTTTTCTGGGCAAATCGATTTGTCCCGGATCACCGGTAATGATAAACTTGGCATTTTTTCCCATCCGGGTTAAAAACATCTTCATTTGGTTATGGGTAGTGTTTTGCGCTTCATCCAGAATCACAAAAGCATTGTCGAGTGTTCTTCCCCTCATAAAAGCAAGCGGGGCTATTTGTATGATTCCCTTTTCCAAATGGCTTTCTAAGCGTTCATGGGGTATCATTGCTCGTAATGCATCATATAAAGGTTGCATATAGGGATCGAGTTTTTCTTTCATATCTCCGGGAAGAAAACCCAGGTTTTCACCTGCTTCTACTGCGGGACGTGTGAGAATAATTCGCTTTACTTCTTTATTTTTTAAAGCTCTTACAGCCAAGGCGATGCTTACGAAAGTCTTTCCGGTTCCGGCAGGTCCCACCAAAAAAATCATATCATTTTTTTTGGCCGAAACCACAATTTTTTTCTGATTGGGTGTTTGGGGCTTGATCAAACTGCCGCCTACTCCGTGGACAATCACATCATCGGTAGATATAAAATCTCGATATTCCTGGTGATCGGAAAGAACAATTTGCTCAATCGTTTCCTTATCGAGTTTGTCATATTTGTGAATATGTTGCAATATCAAATCTACTTTTTGTTCAAACTCATCCAATAAATCCGGTTCACCATAAATTTTTAATTCGTTTCCCCGGAATACGATTTTGATTTTGGGATAAAATTCTTTGAGGAAGTTTAATAAATCATTTTTTACTCCGGTAAAAAGAACCGGATTTATCCCGTTGATCGTAAGGCTTCTTTCTTTCAATATGCTGAATGTTTTAAAATTAGTTTAAATGAATTTTAAATATTATTTTTGTTTCAAATATAAAAAATATTTCTTCTATTGATGCCTGTTTTAACACTAACTTCCGATTTTGGTTCAAAAGACCCCGATTTGGCCGTGCTAAAAGCACAAATTATGCAGGCATTTCCCGATTTCCGGATAGTAGATATTTCACATGACATCACTCCTTTTGATTTGGAAGAAGCTTTTTATATTTTAAAAAATTCGCTGTTTCGTTTTCCGAAAGGGACAATCCATTTACTAGCCCTGGATACGGAAACCTATTCAAAAAACCGGCCGGTTTTAATTCAGGATGAGCATTACACTTATGTGGGAAATGATAATGGAATTCTTCCGGCACTATTGGAAGGCCAAGAATATCAAGCCTACTATCTCGATGCGGTTCCCTATGATTCTTTTATGCAGGTGCATTTGGAAGCTTTGGGACATATTCAAGAGCAAGCTTTCCCCACTCTTATGACCTCACCTGCTGAAAATCTTAAAAAGATGAAATTGCCCGAACCGGAATTGGGATATGATGGCAATAAAGTACGCTATATCCGCCCGAAAGTAATCTATATCGATCACTACGGAAACGCTGTTTTTAACCTCAAAAAAAAGGATTTTGAACAATGGAGAAACGGGAGGAAAACGCTAGTTAACACACTTCATTTCCCTATTAAATATATTTCCAAAGGATATAATGATTTAAAAACCACTTCTTTGGGAGGTAGAAGAGGAGAATTTGGCGCCCGGTTTAATCATTTTGGTTTTTTTGAAATATTTGTAAACGGGAGCAACCATAAAACCGGTGGAGCAAACCGGCTTCTGGGATTCTCAAAAAACGATTTGGTACATATAGTTTTTGAAGACGAAATATGAAAAAACTTTTGCAATCTTTTTTTCGTATCGATCCGCTTTATCGACATTTGATTTATTGGGCTATAAGCATTTTTCTTATTTATATCCTTTCACATTCTCCGTCTTTGATTGAAACTTTATATTTTAAAGGCATTTACCCTTTGATTGCCATATCAAACCGGTGGTTTTTTTCTTTCTTCGGAATTTCAATCGGAGATCTATTATATGTTTTAGGGTTGCTATATCTCATCTATTTACTTATAAAATTTTTATTTCATTTCAAGAACTTCAAAGAAAATTTATTGGCACTTTCCCGTTTTTTACTGATTGTTTTTTGGCTTTTTTATCTCTCATGGGGATTAAATTATTTTCGCCCTTCTCTTTCCGAAAAATTGAAATTGGAGAATACCAAATATACAGTGGAAGATCTGGTAAAGCTGGGAAATATGCTTGTCGATAGTACCCATTATTATCAAATGCAACTCACCCAAAATGATTCTCTCCCCGTGGAAGTTACCTACGGGATTCAACGTATTTTAAACAAAACTCCCGAAGGCTACAAGCAAATTTCAAAATATATAAAACAAAGTTATATTTCACCGGTCATCAAAACCTCTTTATTAAGTAAAGCCGTTTCCTATTTACATGTGACGGGATATCTCAACCCGTTTACCAATGAAGCTCAAATCAACCGGCTTTATCCTAAATTTGCCCTTCCTTTTATTGCTTCCCATGAAGTAGCCCATCAATTGGGCTATGCACCCGAGGATGAGGCGAATTTCTTGGGTTTTCTGAGTTCCACACACCATCCGGATCCCTATTTTAAATATTCGGGCTATTCTGCAGCCTTGTATTATGTAATGTCGGAATTAAAAAAATATGCTCCCGAAGACTATAAAAATATCACCCGGAAACTACATAAAGGAGTGAAGAAAAATTATGGAGAAGAATACCGTTTTTATATTCATCACAAAACAAATTTTGACAGTGCAAAAATATATGATTCTTATTTAAAATTAAATAAACAAAAAGCAGGGATAAAGTCTTATAATCAGATGATTAAATTGCTTGTGGCATATTATAAAGCAACAAATCAAGCTTTTAACGAGGAAAGGATTCCCAAGGAGTAAATTTTTAATAAATACAAAGGAGAATTCTTGTCTTTATAGGGATAATTTCCTACTTTTGCTTTTTCCAAAATTATGGCTACATCAAAGTATATATTTGTAACGGGAGGGGTAACCTCCTCTTTGGGTAAAGGAATTATTTCCGCCTCTTTGGCAAAACTTTTACAGGAAAGAGGTTACCGTGTGACAATTCAAAAATTGGATCCTTATATTAATATTGATCCGGGAACTCTTAATCCTTATGAGCACGGAGAGTGTTTTGTAACGGATGACGGAGCCGAAACCGATTTGGATTTGGGCCATTATGAAAGATTTTTAAATATCCGCACTTCACAAGACAACAACGTAACTACCGGAAGAATTTATCAAACGGTAATCAATAAAGAAAGAAAAGGAGAATATCTGGGGAAAACAGTTCAGGTAATTCCTCATATTACCGATGAAATAAAAAGGCGTATTAAGATTTTGGGAGAAGATGATAAATATGATATTATCATCACCGAAATAGGAGGAACGGTGGGCGATATTGAATCTCTGCCTTATATTGAGTCCGTACGTCAATTGAATTGGGAATTGGGTGATGAAAATGTAGCCATTATCCATTTGACATTGGTTCCCTATCTGGCCGCAGCCGGAGAATTAAAAACCAAGCCTACTCAACATTCGGTTAAATTTTTAATGGAAAGCGGTGTTCAACCCGATATTTTGGTGTGCAGGACCGACCGGCATTTGTCAGACGAAATAAGAAAGAAAATTGCCTTGTTTACCAACGTAAAAAAGGGAAATGTAATCGAATCAATCGATGCCGAAACAATCTACGACGTCCCTATTCTTATGGAAAAAGAACAATTGGACAAAGCCGTTTTGGAAAAATTGCATTTGCCCGAGAAGCAAAAACCCGAATTGAAACAATGGAAAGATTTCTTGCATAAGTTCAAAAATCCCAAAGACACTGTAAAAATAGCTTTGGTAGGAAAATATGTTGAGTTGCATGATGCTTATAAATCCATTCATGAAGCATTGATTCACGGAGCGACTCAAAATCAGCTCAAAGTAGAAATCGATTGGGTACATTCCGAAAAACTATCCGATAAAGAAATTATTGAAAGAATCAATAAAGCGGATGGTGTGATTATAGCTCCCGGTTTCGGAACCCGTGGTACTCCGGGGAAAATAACCGCCATAAAACACGCGAGGGAAAATAAAATTCCTCTTTTCGGCATTTGTTTTGGTATGCAATTGGCCGCAATAGAATTTGCAAGAAATGTTTTGCGCTTGAAAGAGGCCGATTCTACGGAACTAAATCCGGATACCCCCGAACCCGTAATCAGTTTGTTGGAAGATCAAAAACTGGATTTATTAGGAGGAACCATGCGACTTGGGGCACAAGAATGTAAATTGGATCCGGATTCTCATATTCAAAAAATTTATGGGAAAGAAACAATTTCCGAAAGACATCGTCATAGATATGAATTTAACAATAAATACATCGATTTATTCGAAAACAACGGAATGAAAATCGCTGCCAAAGATTTGAAAACTAATCTTGTTGAAGTCTTGGAATATCAAGATCATCCCTGGTTTATCGTCACGCAATTTCATCCCGAATATAAAAGTACCGTATTGAATCCACATCCTTTATTTACGGATTTTATCAAAACGGCTTATGAATTAAAACAAAAAAAGTAAGAAATGGCAAAACAAAAAAATAAAAAAACAACCCCCGAACCTCAAAAGAAAGTCTTTAATTTCAGATTTTTTCTCACGTACTTTCTTCTCTTTATCTCCACTTGGATGTTGATGAGAAGTTGTGAGCAACAGAAAAAATTAAAAGAAGCTGCCGCCAAGGAAGAGAGAATCAAAGATTCGATTGCAAAAATACAACAGGATTCCCTTCAAAAAGTTTTGGAAAAAACAGCTGCTAATCCCGTAAATGCCGAGAAATTATTGGGTGATTTTTCCTATAATTTGGTGATGGACACCATAAATCCTTCCAAAGATGTAGAATTTGAAAATGAATTGTTTACAGCTGTACTTTCAAAAAAAGGAGGATATTTTAAAAAATTCGAATTAAAAAAATACAAACGATTTGATTCTCTTCCTTTGATGTTAATCAGTGAGAATAATGCTAAATTCAATTTGGTTTTAAAAACGAAAGACGGCAAAGAATTAAACACCTCTTTATTGGATTTTCATCCCGAGGTTAAAAAACAAGGAGAGAATACGGTTGTTTCGATGAAATTATATGCAGGACCACAAAAATATCTTGAATACGAGTATATTTTCCGCCCCAATGATTATATGTTCGATTTTAATATTCGAACGAAAAATATGGAGGATGTAATCAGTAATGATTCTATTCCGCTTCATTGGGAGTTGAAAGCTTTCCGTCACGAAAAGGGTATTGCTTATGAAAATCAATTTACCACGATTAAATATGAATATGAAGATGGCAAAACCGATAAGTTAAGCCCGATGAAAGATGAAGATGAAGAAGAAGCCGAAGATGTGGATTGGGTCGATTACAAACAACACTTTTTCTCTACTTTTTTGATTTCGAAAGATAAGCATTTCCAAAAAGCCAAATTCAAACAAATCAATTTAGCCAAATCAAAAGCAGATACCCTTAAATACACGAAACATTTCTTTACAGATACCTATTTGCAAGCGGATAGGGGGAACCTTTCCTATAAAATGAAAATGTATTACGGTCCCAATGACTATAAACTTCTTTCCTCTTATGATTTAGGAATAGAAGAAGTGATTCCTTTGGGTTGGGGAATATTCGGATGGGTGAATAAATGGTTTATGATGCCTCTTTTTAATTTGCTGAGCAGTAAAATTTTAAATTACGGCTTGGTAATTATTTTAATGACGGTTATTATTCGTTTGCTGGTTTCTCCATTAACATATAAGACTTATTTATCCCAAGCCAAAAACAAAATATTGAAACCGGAAATTGATGAAATTAATAAAAAATATAAAGACAATCCTGCCAAAAGACAAAAAGAAGTGATGGCTTTGCAATCCAAAGCAGGAGTAAGCCCTATGGCCGGTTGTTTGCCTTCATTAATTTTCTTGCCTATTTTCTATGCATTATTCCGCTTTTTCCCTTCGGCAATCGGATTGCGTCAAAAAGGCTTTCTTTGGGTAGATGATTTATCGAGTTATGAAGAGGCTTTCCATCTACCGTTTAAAATCCCGATGTTTGGTGACACGGTAAGTATTTTTGCTATTCTTGCGGCAATCACAATGTTTATTTATATGAAAATGAATATGAGTGCGCAATCATCCATGTCCATGCCTCAGCAAGAGGGAATGCCCGATATGCAAAAAATGATGAAGTGGATGTTTTATATTTCACCCATTATGATGCTTATTTTCTTTAATAGATATGCCGCCGGTTTAAGTTTATACTATTTTATCTCTAATCTCATGACCATTATTATTTTACTTGTAATTAAGAAGTATGTAATTGATGAAGAAAAGATTAAAAATGTGATTGAAGAAAACAAGAAAAAACCCAAAAAGCAAGGACGCTTTGCGCGTAAAATGGCTGAGTTAATGGAAAAAGCCGAAGAGCAAAAACGCCTGCAAGAAGAAATGAAACGAAAGCGCGGTAAAAAATAAAATATAGAAAAGAGGCTGTCTCAAAAGCTGAAATTTTCTGTCATTTCGAACGAATGTGAGAAATCTTTTATTTGATAATCGGCAACTTAATGGTTAATCCTTTTTGTCAAGGTATTATAAAAGAGACGTTTGAGACACCTCTTTCTTATTTGTGGCTTATTTAAATGTAATTAAATAATAACTCTCAAATGCTAAATGAAATTCGTTGAG
>JAMOVT010000091.1 GCA_027061855.1 Flavobacteriales bacterium | reverse complement strand
AAGAGGGTATAATCGGTGTAGATTTTGGCGGTCTTTTCATTGAAATTTCCCGTGCTGATAAACCCGTAACGTTGTATTTTTCCTTCTTCTTCCCGTTCTATCATACAAACTTTGCTATGCACTTTTATATCGGGCAAGCCGAAAACCAAATTGATGCCTTCGTTTTTGAAAATCTCGGCATATTTGATATTATGCGCTTCGTCAAAACGCGCGCGTAATTCGATTTGCACGGTAACTTTTTTTCCGTTTTTGGCGGCATTGATCAAAGCACCGGCTATTTGCGAGTTTTTTGCCAAGCGGTAAATGGTGATTTTGATTTCCTTTACCTTGGGATCCAGGGCCGCTTCCCGCAAAAATTTCAAAACGTATTGATAATTATGGTAAGGAGCATACAAAAGCCGGTCTTTTTCCTTGATTTGTTTGAGAATACTTCCGCGAAGGCCCAAATCTTTAATGGGTAAAGCGGGATATTGTTTATAAAGGAGTTCCCTTTTTCCCAAATCGGGGAAAGACATAAAATCGCGGTGGTTGTGGATTCTCCCGCCGGGAATCAAACTGTCGAGTTCGTCAAAACCCATTTTTTGTTTTAAAAATTCCAAGGTATCCTTGGCGATTCCTTCATCATAAATCAAACGCACGGGCTCCCCTTTTTGCCGTTGACGCACATAGAAACTCACTTTTTCCAACACGCTTTTGGTACGGTCCAAATCCTCTTCAAACTGTGCGTCGCGCGAAATTTTAATCACATGGGCTTCGATATCATCATAGTCAAAAATATTGAATATCTCATCGAGATTATAGCGAATCACATCATCGAGCAACATGATGTAATTTTTTTCTCCTTCTTTGGGAAGCACCACAAAACGTCCCAGTTCATCGGTGGGGATTTCGACCAACGCATAAATAGGTTCGACATCGGTGTTTGCCGTTTTGCGTTTGGACATTTTTACCGCGAGATAAACCGAGGAATCCTTGATAATGGGAAACTCGGGCAAATCATTGAGCACAATGGTAAACAAAGAAGGGCTCACCTTGTTGATAAAAAAGTTTTTTACAAATTCCCCTTGGGTTTTATTGAGCTCCCGTTCATCGATCAAATAGATATCGTGCTGCTTTAATTCCTGAAAAATTCCACGCCGTACCCTTCGCATTTCTTCCTGCTGCTTGATGGCTATTTTTGTAATTTCTTTGAGGAGTTTTTTGGCTTGGCGAACTTCAAATTTGCTTTTTTCGGGAAATTTTCCTTCGCTGATGCGTTGGATTTTGGCATAACGCACCTTAAAAAATTCGTCCATATTATTGGAAAAAATTCCCACGAAACGCAAGCGTTCCAATAAAGGAACCTTTTTGTCGGATGCTTCTTGCAGTACACGCTCGTTAAACGAAAGCCAACTGATTTCCCTGTTGATGTATTTTTCTTTGGTTGCCGATAAAGCCATAGTATTATATTTAACTATCAAAGATAAAATATTTTCGGGAAGGTAAAAGGTATTTGGTTTCTTTTGAAGGAAAGACGAATAAAGTTTGTATCTAGGCTACCGTTATATTAGTAATGATAATAAGAGATTGCCACACTTTTGCTAAGGCAAATGTTCGCAATGACAGTGATGATTCTCCGGGATTGCTTTACTGCGTTCGCAATGACAAAGAAAAAAAGTATGTCATATCGCGCGGAACAAAGTCAAGCATGGGCATCTCTTTACATAAAATATCGGTGATTTCAATATGATTCCG
>JAMOVT010000090.1 GCA_027061855.1 Flavobacteriales bacterium | reverse complement strand
AAAATTCGTATCCAAAAAGAAAACCTGATCAAAGCAAACAAAGCTTTAGTGGAGCAAAAGGAATTGCTTAACAGGAAAAACCTCGAATTGGAAGAAAAAAACGAATTTATCAACAATTTGCATCGGGAAATGCGGCACCGGTTTTCCGACAATATGGGAGCCTTGGAAGCGGCCATCGGGCAATTATTAAAAAATCCGGATCATGATCAACGGATTAATCATATTTTAAAAAAGATATCCGGTAAAATCACCGAAATTCGCCTGATTCAAGAACTCTTAAAATACCAAGGAAATGCCGAAGCCGTGAATATGAAAGAGTTTACGGAAAAATTGGTAAAAAGTATTCAACATATATTTGAGAAGAAAGAAATAGATATCACTATGGATATAGATCCTGTTTTACTGGATATTACACAATCCAAAAGTTTAGGGGCCATTATCAATGAATTTTTGACCAATTCACTGAAATATGCTTTTGAAGAAGGCCAAACAGGAGAAGTGTCCATCAAAATAAAAGAAGGGAAAGAGAATCTGGTCAGAGTGGAACTGGAAGATTCGGGAAAAGGAATTCCTCCCGAAATGGATTTTGGCAAACTAAAAAGCCGTGGAATTATACTCATCGGGCTTTTCTTGAAAAAATTAAGAGGGAAACTGGTAAATCCCGATAAAAAATATCTGTATAACACCGGAAACGGAGTAAAAATTGCTTTTGTATTTAAAAAACATCCTTTAAATTAGACTTATGGTGCACAAAGTTTTGATAGTAGAAAACGAACCGGAATATTATTTCAATTTCAAAGACATTCTTGTAAACAACGGCTTTGATGTAGGAGAATTTTGCCCTACTTATGAAGATGCCCTTGAATTGATAGAAAGTTTCAAACCGGATATTGCCGTGTTGGATATCGATCTCGATTCGGAGCGCACCGGTATAGACCTGGGTAATTATTTATTTCAACATGAAGATATTCCCTTTGTATTCATGACTGCCCTTAATGACAGGGAAATTTTCAATAAAGCTTTACATACGCATCACCAGAGTTTTTTGGTCAAAACAGATCTGGCAACCGATAAGGAAAAAGTAGTGAGAACCATATTGACGGTGCTCAATAATTACAGACAGGAAAAAACAAAAGAGGTAAAGGAAATATTAGGCGCTACCGGTTATAAAGGCTACTACCAAGACCTGATCAATAATATGGGAAGAAAGGATTTTGAATTTAAAAAATTTATCGATTTCGAAAATATTGCCTATTTCTCTACCGATCGTGCTCCCAATGAAAAATTTGAACAATTGGTAGGTTATAAGAAAGGAGAAGAATTGAAAAAGAATTACATTTGGTTTCAAACCGATTTGGATAATGAGATTTTTGTGATGCAAACCCAGTTGAATCAAATCGAAGATTTATTACCGAATTATTTTGTCAGAATCAACCAGCAAACGATTGCCAATATTTCTACAAAATTCTTAAAAAAAGCTCGAACCGAAAATCATTTGTATATTTACGATCAGGAATTTAAGATCGCACGCAAATACAGGAAAGAAATCGATCAAAAATTGAGTTCCAAATACATCTGAGAAACAACTTTAACATTTGATTGTTAAAGCTTGTAAATCAAATGGTTAAAGAAATGAACGGGGTCAGCGAATACAAAAATGTAATACTTTATCTTTTGCGGTTTGTAGGTTTGTATCTACTAGCCGTTTGGATATATAATTATTTTTTGTCTTTTTATAAAAATACAATAGATCCGTTGACCGCTTTAACCGCCCGTTTGGTATATGATACCTACCGCTTGCTTCATATTCCGGCTGAGGTGATTCCGGCCCAAAACGAAGGCATAAAACTATTGATACATCAAAAATATATTGCTCGTATTGTGGAAGGCTGTAATGCCGTGAGTATTATTATTCTTTTTGCGGCTTTTGTTTTGTCTTTTTGGAAATTAAACAAGAAAACTTTGATTTTTCTGTTAGCCGGAATTATGTCAATTTTTCTTTTTAATATTTTGCGTATCACCCTATTGGGATATATTCTTTATGCTTTTCCGGCTTATCAAGATTTTTGGCACCGGATTGTGTTTCCCGGTTTGATCTATTCTTGGATTGTCTTTTTATGGGTTCTCTTTATCAATAAAATTCTTATAAAAAAATGAGCAAAAAAAAGACTTATTTTATTGTTTTTATTTTGCTGTTACTTTTGATAGCAGTGCGTTTTTTTGAATATATATTCTTTAATGATTATTTATTGGATTTTTTTAATTATTCTTATTTAACCGATGCTCTTCCCGATATTTCCTTTTGGCAAGTATATCCGGTAATTGCTCTTCGCTATTGGGTTAATAGTTTATTGTCTGTTTTGATATTATGGTTATTATTTCCACAACAAAATATAATGCGGTTCCTTTTTATTCTTTATGCCTTCGCTTTCATCATTTTGAGTCTTCTTTTCATGTATGAGTGGTTTCATTATCAACCGGGAGAATATTTACT
>JAMOVT010000089.1 GCA_027061855.1 Flavobacteriales bacterium | reverse complement strand
AAGTCACCGGTTAAAACAAAAAAAGCCTCCCTGGCATAGGAGGCTTTTAATAGAAAAAAATCGGGTTTATCTAATTCTATCCACAGATTTTACAAGAGCTTCATCACGCTTTATATACTTATTGGCAGTAAGTAAAAAAACGATAGAAACGAGCGGAATCAGCCACTCAATGTCCTTCTTAGAAAAAGATTTTTCTCCGGACACAATCCCGGATTGATAAAGAGATAAACCCGATAATAATAGTATTAGTAATATGACTAAATAATTCAATTTAATTTGTACTGCACGTTTTTTGTATAAAAATAAATTGATAAAAACCAGCAGAGCAGAAACTCCATAGCCCATTGCAAAGACATTATCCATCACATTTATACCTAAATAGGCACTGTAAGCGAGGGTGATAATAGCCAAAAGCATATAAACAGTCTGTATTCTTTGTAGCATTCTGCGTAATTTTGATACAAAAATAAAACAAAAAACCCGTTATTTAAAAAAAAATTCTTAATATTGCAGAGTAAACATGCAAACTACTTCGTGTTTCTCATCTCGAAATCGAAACCTGATCCAAATACATTACTAACTACACAAACTAATAATCATAAATTTTATATAAATATATGTTTGATATTGAAGCATTAAAGCAAATGAAATTGGCTGATTTGCAAGAAATCGCCAAAAATTTGGGGATAAAAAAATATTACCATCTTAAAAAAATGGAACTGATTTACAAAATCTTGGATTTTCAAGCCGATTATCCGGAGAAAGTAAAAGAAATACTACCTCAAATCAAGAAAGAAACCCCTGCGAAAACTACTTCCGAAAAGCCAAAAAGAGCCAGAAAAAAGACAATTCAAAAGGAAAAATCTTCAGATAAAAAGGAAGATTCTTCCAAAGAAACTCAAAAAGAGGCTAAAGCGGAAGAAAAAAAGGAAGTTAACACTCAAGAACAAAAACCCAAAAGGGGAAGACGCAAAAAAACTTCTTCACAAGAAAAAACTATATCCTCTTCTGATACTCAGGAGAAAAATATACACCAGCCTGTCAAAAAAAACGAGCAAGTACAAACCACACCTGTGGAGCAAACAGAACAGAAAGATTCTCAAAAAGAGAAGAAAACCGAGAGAAAAGATAACCGGCAAAATCGAGAAGAGCAATCCGCTCGTGATCGCCAACGCCATCAACAACAACGGGAACAACAAAAAAATAATAACGGGAATAATAAACATCACAACAGAAACCAGAAAAAGGAAGAATTTGAATTTGACGGTATAATAGAAGCCGATGGAGTTTTGGAAATCCACGGAGACGGTGGTTATGGTTTTTTACGTTCAGCGGATTTTAATTATTTAAGTTCACCCGACGATGTTTATGTTTCTCCTTCACAAATCCGTTTGTTCGGATTAAAGACCGGAGATACGGTACACGGAATTGTTCGTCCCCCCAAAGAAGGAGAAAAATATTATCCTTTGGTAAAAGTTTTGAAAATAAACAATCAAGACCCTAATATTGTTCGCGATCGTGTGGCTTTTGAACACTTAACCGCACTATTCCCCAATGAGAAACTGAATTTAGCCGGGCGTGGAGCTACTTTATCTACCCGTATTGTCGATCTATTCGCGCCAATCGGAAAAGGACAACGAGCAATGATAGTTTCGCAGCCCAAAACGGGAAAAACAATGTTGTTGAAAGATATTGCCAATGTAATCGCCTATAATCACCCCGAAGTTTACCAAATTGTTCTTTTGATTGACGAGCGTCCCGAAGAGGTAACCGATATGAAAGAAAGTGTAAAAGGAGAGGTAATCGCTTCTACTTTTGACGAGCCCGCTTCCAACCATGTAAAAGTAGCCAATATGGTAATTGAAAAAGCAAAAAGAATGGTGGAAAGTGGCATGGATGTAGTGATATTACTTGACTCCATTACCCGTTTGGCACGCGCTTATAATACCATTCAACCTGCTTCCGGACGTGTTCTATCCGGAGGGGTGGATTCAAATGCTTTGCATAAACCCAAACGTTTCTTTGGTGCAGCGCGAAATATAAAAGAAGGTGGGTCATTAACGATCATAGCGACCGCTTTGATAGATACCGGTTCCAAAATGGATGAAGTAATTTTTGAAGAATTTAAAGGAACGGGAAATATGGAATTGCAGCTCGACAGACGTTTGGCAAACAAACGAATCTATCCTGCCATAGATATCAATGCTTCCAGTACACGAAAAGACGATTTGTTGCATGACGAACGAACTCTGCAACGCATGTGGTTGTTGCGCCGTTACTTATCGGATATGAATCCGATTGAATCGATGGAATTTGTAAGAGACCGCATCAAAGAAAGCAGAACGAACGAAGAATTCTTGCTTTCGATGAATGATTAAGTTTTCATTTAAGAACTTTTAGAAAGTCCGGCAGTTCGCCGGACTTTTTATTGGATAAAAATTAGATTTTTTCTTCTAAAAGAAGCACAAAAAGGCTGTCAAATTTTTGACAGCCTTCTATATATAAGTATATAAAATTTTTATCCTAATTTGTTAACATGCTTGGTCAATTTGGATTTCAAATTGGCCGCTTTGTTGGGATGGATAATGTTTCTTTTGGCAAGTTTGTCTATCATTGCGACAACCAAAGGAAGAAGTTTTCCCGCTTTTTCTTTATCAGTAGTATTTCTCAACCTTTTGATAGCGGTACGTGTAGATTTATGATAAAATCTGTTGTGCATTCTTCTCTTTTGATTCTGTCTGATTCTCTTTAATGCCGACTTGTGATGTGCCATGCTCCTTCTTTTTTATTTAATTTATTAGTAAAATTAGTAGTCCGTAGGGGAATCGAACCCCTGTTACCAGGATGAAAACCTGGCGTCCTAACCCCTAGACGAACGGACCAAAATCAATTTTTCAATCTGCACCCTTGTGCTACTTTG
Organism: Flavobacteriales bacterium; assembly: GCA_027061855.1. Taxonomy (GTDB): domain Bacteria; phylum Bacteroidota; class Bacteroidia; order Flavobacteriales; family Flavobacteriaceae; genus JALSPZ01. The sequence goes on along the minus strand of JAMOVT010000089.1, from coordinate 1,311 downwards.
TAGTCCGTAGGGGAATCGAACCCCTGTTACCAGGATGAAAACCTGGCGTCCTAACCCCTAGACGAACGGACCATATAATTTTGAGTTGCAAAAATAAAAATTATTTTTAATTCGACAAAATAAAAAACAAAAAAATATTCTTTTGTCTGTTCCCTTATGTCAAAGGCTCTCACATCCTTTTTTTCTTATTTTTGTACAAAGCAAAATTATGAAATATTTCCTAATTGCCGGAGAAGCCTCCGGTGATCTTCATGCTTCCAATTTAATGAAAGAGATTAAAAAGAATGATCCGGAAGCCAAATTTCGTTTTCTCGGAGGAGATTTAATGGAAAAAGTTAGTGGTGAACCTCCTGTAATTCACTATAAAGATACCGCTTTTATGGGAGTGTTTGATGTGGTGAAAAATATTTTTTCCATTTTATCCAATTTCAAAAAAACAAAAAAATCCCTTCTCGATTTTAATCCCGATGCAGTAATACTTATCGATTACCCCGGCTTTAATCTAAAAATGGCGAAATTTGCCTATCAAAAGGGTTTTAAAACTTATTACTATATCGCTCCTAAATTATGGGCTTGGAAAGAAGGAAGAGTAAAATTGCTAAAAAAATATACAAATAAAGTATTTACTATTTTACCTTTTGAAAAAGATTTTTATAAAAAACATCACTTAGAGGTAGAATATGTTGGGAATCCGGTTTATGATGCAGTCAAATCTTATAAAACTGCTGAAAAAGATGTTTTTTTAAAAGGGTTTCATACGTCAAATAAACCTATAATCGCTCTTTTACCGGGGAGTAGGAAAAGTGAACTTAAAATGTCCTTGCCATTGATGCAAGAGATTGCAGAAGCTTTTCCCGCTTACCGGTTTATAATTACTGGGGCTCCCGGTTTAAGTAAAGAGGATTATGCTCCCTTATTAAACAATAATGATATCCCCGTGATTTTTAATCGAACCTATGATATACTCCATCATGCCCATGCGGCTATTGTTACTTCCGGAACAGCAACACTCGAAACGGCTCTTTTTCATACCCCCCAAGTAGTGGTTTACAGAGTTGGGAATTTACAATACAAGCTTTTTAAACGCTTTGTGAAAATTAAATATTTTTCATTGGTAAATTTAATTTTGGATAAACCCGCAGTACCGGAACTTTTACAAGATGATTTTAATAAAAATAGGGTAATCAAAGAACTCAAAAATATTTTACAAGGAGAAGGACGAAAAAAAATGCTTGATGATTATAACGAATTGGAAAACATATTGGGCTCTTATCAAGCTTCGGAGCTGACAGCAAAGAAAATTATAAAAGA
>JAMOVT010000088.1 GCA_027061855.1 Flavobacteriales bacterium | reverse complement strand
CCGTATGGTTTGATGATAAACCTTTTTGTTGCAACGGATGCAAAACGGTTTATGAAATTCTCAATAAAAATCAGCTTTCCCAATATTATAAAATCAATGACACTCCCGGAATAAAAACCGATGAAATCGATGAGCAAATCAAACAAAAATATGCTTATCTCGATAATGAGGAGATAGAAAAGAAACTCTTGGAATTTGATGACGGAAATACCAAAGTGGTAAGTTTTTATATCCCGAATATTCATTGCAGTTCTTGTATCTGGGTGTTGGAAAATTTAGACCGGTTAAATCCCGGAATTGTACATTCTGAAGTGAATTTTCCCGCCAAAACCGTTCGGATTACTTACAAAGCGGATAAAATCAGCTTGCGGGAAATCGTAGAATTATTGGCTTCAATTGCTTATCCGCCTCTGATTAGTTTGGAGGATTTGGAAAAAGATAAAAAGAAATCAAACAAAAAACTGATTTATCAATTGGGCATCGCCGGTTTTGCATTCGGTAATGTGATGTTGATGGCGCTTCCCGAATATATTCAGGGAGAAGGTTTTTGGATAGAAAAATTCAAACCTATGTTCGGGTGGATGATGTTTGCTCTCTCATTGCCTGTTGTTTTTTATTCGGCTCGTGATTATTTTGAGTCGGCTATTAAAGGTTTAAAACAACGCATTGTCAATGTAGATATTTTAATCGCCTTGGGAATCACCGTGCTTTTTTTACGAAGTACTTATGAAATCATCACCAAAACCGGTCCCGGATATTTTGACAGCTTGACGGGCTTGGTGTTTTTCTTGCTGCTGGGAAAATATTTTCAACGCATCACCTATGATTACCTCTCTTTTGAAAGAGACTATAAATCTTATTTCCCGATTGCCGTTACGAAAATAAATGAGGGAAAAGAAGAAATAATTGAAATAAAAGATATCTTGCCGGGTGACCGCTTACTTATCAGAAATGAAGAAATCATTCCCGTTGATTCTATTTTGATGAAAAACACGGCATTAATTGATTATAGTTTTGTTACCGGAGAATCTTTACCCGTAGAAAAACAAGTGGGAGACCAGGTGATGGCAGGCGGAAAACAAAAAGGAGGTTTTATAGAGATTGAAGCCGTTGCAGATGTGGATAACAGTTACTTAACAAAATTATGGAGTAGGGAAGCTTTTTTAAATGAGGAAGCAAAAAACATTAAATCTCTTACAGACAAAATCAGCAAGCATTTTACTTTTGCCATTCTTACGATTGCTTTGATCGCCGGGCTATATTGGTATTTTCATTCGGGCCTCGGTTCGGCTATTTGGGTAATTACCGCCGTATTGATTGTAGCCTGTCCGTGTGCCCTATCTCTTTCTGCACCTTTTGCGATGGGAAATATTTTGCGGAAATTCGGTAATCATCAATTGTATTTAAAAAATGCCGAAGTAATTGAAAAAATGGCTCATATTGACAGTCTTGTTTTTGATAAAACAGGTACACTTACCGAGCAGGAAAAATATAAGATGCATTATAAAGGGGAAGAATTAAGTAGAAATGAAAAAGCTGTGCTTAAAGCGATGTCGCGGTCTTCCAATCACCCTTTAAGTAGGTTAATATACAATTACTTGGAAGAGGAAGTCCCTGAAACTTTGGATAAAACAGAGGAAATACCGGGAAAAGGAATTTATGCAGAACATAAGGGACATACCTATAAATTGGGATCTGCCTCTTTTGCGGGTAAAAATCAAAAATCAAAAACCACGGAAGTTTATTTTTCCGTTGATGATGACGTAAAAGGAGTTTTTGAATTTGAAGCGAAATACAGAGATGGAATTAAAAATTTGTTTGAAAAATTGAGCAAAAAATATCATCTGTATATTTTGTCGGGAGATAATGAGAATGAACGTTCTGCGCTTGAAAAATTATTGCCCCGTGAGGTGGAATACCATTTCAATCAATCGGTTCACGATAAGATGGATTTTATAGAAAATTTGCAAAAAAACGGACAAAAAGTTTTGATGATTGGAGACGGTTTGAACGATGCCGGAGCTTTGCAACAAGCAGATGTAGGAATAGCCGTATCAGAAAATACCAATATTTTCACCCCTTCTTCCGATGGGATTTTAAAAGCGGATAAGTTAACTTTTTTTGATCGTTATTTGCATATTTCTCGCAAAACTTTACAGATAATTTACCTTAGTTTTTTTATCGCCTTTATTTATAATATTATAGGTTTAGGCTTTGCCGTAACCAATAATTTAACCCCGATTGTTGCAGCAATTTTGATGCCGCTTAGCTCTATTTCGATTGTGATTTTTGTCACAATTCTTACTAATTTTGCAGCTAAAAGATTGAGTGTCAGGAAAGAAAAAAAATAAAAGATAAAATAATCTTATTGCAAAAAGTAGTATATTTGTGAGAATTATTTCGTTTTTATGATCGCACTTTATTTAACTATTTTTATCAGTCTTATTTTGGCTTTGATTTTTTTAGTGCTTTTTCTTGGCTCTGTGAAAGACGGCCAATTTGAAGATGCTTATACTCCTTCCGTGCGAATGTTATTTGAAGACGAATTTGATTTGGAAAAAAATCCGAAGAAGAAAAACAATCAAACAAACAATAATTAACCAAATTGATTTTTTATGGAAAAACAGAAATTTTATTATGATGACAAAATTGTAAAGTTATTTTCATGGGCGACAGTCGTCTGGGGAATAACGGCATTTACAGTTGGTCTTATGGTAGCTTATCTCTATTGGTTCCCTCATTATATGGATGGAATCTCTTGGCTGAGCTACGGCCGTTTAAGACCTTTACACACTAATGCAGCCATTTTTGCTTTTGTTGGAAACGGTATTTTTGCCGGAACCTACTATAGTACGCAAAGATTGCTTAAAACCCGTATGGCCAGTGATTTATTAAGTAAGATTCACTTTTGGGGGTGGCAATTTATTATTGTCCTTGCAGCCATAACTTTGCCTTTGGGATTGAATACTTCCAAAGAATATGCCGAGCTTGAATGGCCTATAGATATTTTGGTTGCCTTAGTATGGGTAGCATTTACAGTGAACTTGATTTGGACAGTTGTAAAAAGACGCGTACGTCATATATATGTAGCCATTTGGTTTTATATTTCAACAGCGGTAACCATTGCCATGTTATACATTTTTAACAACTTGGAGTTACCTGCTACTTTAACAAAAAGTTATTCCGTTTATTCCGGAGTGGAAGATGCCGTAGTGCAATGGTGGTATGGGCACAATGCAGTAGCCTTTTTCCTTACGACTCCGATCCTCGGTTTGATGTATTATTTTGTACCGAAAGCTGCCAAACGTCCTATTTATTCTTATAGATTATCGATCATTCACTTCTGGTCTTTAATCTTTATTTATATTTGGGCGGGACCTCACCATTTATTATACTCTGCTGTTCCCGAATGGGCTCAGGTATTGGGAACTATTTTCTCTTTGATGCTTATTTTCCCTTCTTGGGGAGGAATGATCAACGGTTTATTGACACTCCGAGGTGCTTGGGACAGGGTTCGTGAAGACCCTATTTTGAAAATGTATGTAGTGGCAATTACTTCGTATGGTATGAGTACTTTTGAAGGGCCTATGTTGTCTTTCAAGTCTCTAAATGCAATTGCTCACTTTACCGACTGGATTGTGGCACACGTGCATGTAGGGACATTGGGATGGAACGGTTTCTTGATCATGGGAATGCTCTATTGGATGGTTCCCCGTTTATATAAAACCAAACTTTATTCAAAAAAATTAGCCAACCAACACTTTTGGATTGGTACCATTGGGATCCTTTTATATGTAATTCCAATGTATGTGGCCGGATGGACCCAAGCTTTAATGTGGAAAGAATTCAATCCCGACGGAACTTTGAAATACGGTGAATTTATGGATACCGTTACCGAAATTTTACCTCTATATTATATGAGAGCTATTGGAGGTACTTTATATCTAACTGGCGCTTTAATGCTTGTTTATAATTTAGTTAAAACGGTTAAAGGACATAAAGTGGAAGATACAGCTGCCGAAGCGGCTCCGCTTAAACCGATACCAGGTTCTCGTCAACCCGGCGAAGATTTCCATAACTGGTTGGAAAGAAAAGGAATTTTATTTACCGTATTGGCTTTAATTGCTACGGCAATCGGAGGGGCGGTAGAAATTATCCCTACTATTTTTATTGATTCGAATATTCCTAAAATAGCCGCTGTAAAACCTTATTCACCGCTGGAAGTGGAAGGCCGTGATATTTATATCCGCGAAGGTTGTAATAACTGTCACTCACAGATGATTCGTCCTTTCCGTAGTGAAGTGGAACGTTACGGACCTTATTCAAAAGCCGGAGAATATGTATATGATCATCCGTTCTTATGGGGATCAAAACGTACCGGACCCGACTTGATGAGAGAAGGAGGAAAACGTCCTAACTTATGGCATTTTAACCATATGTATCGACCTGCTTCTATGATGTACGGCTCTATTATGCCTAATTACAGTTGGATCGTGAAGAATGATTTGAATGCTTCTGATATTCACGCTAAACTTAAAACTCTTAAAGCTCTAGGAGTTCCTTATTCCGAAGAGGAAATTCAAAATGCACCCGCTTTGGTTGAGAAACAAGCCAAAGAGATAGCTGCGGATCTTGAAGCAAATGGAGTGGAAAAATCTCCCGAATACCAAGATGCGTTTAAAGGTGAAAAAGTAGATTTGAGCAAAAAAGAAATTGTTGCTCTAATTGCATACTTACAACGACTTGGTACGGATACAACCAAAAAAGTGGAAACAGCTAAGAAATAACAGTTATGATAAAAAACATCAAAAGGTACTTGGAGCATCACGACGGGGGATTGGATTTTTTCAGCCTCTTCCCCTTGATTCTCTTTACTGTCATCATGATTATCATATTTATATATGTGTTTTTTGTGATGTCAAATAAATCTGTTGATGAACTCAAAAATTTACCTCTTAACGACCAAAACGATTTAGATTATGGCAAAAAAGAATGAATCGGCTTTAGACAGGTTAATAAAAAAATTAACCAAAGCCACACCTATAGAAAAAGAAAGCGAAGTTAAATTGGATCACGACTTCGACGGAATACAAGAACTCAACAATCCACTTCCTCCATGGTGGACGATGGGATTTATAATCACGGTAATTATTGCTGTGATTTATACAGCCTTTTATTTTATGAACTATTATGATGCGAATAGTGTCGGAAAATGGCAAGAGCAAGAATTGCAAAACGAGATGGCTCGTGCCAAAAAACAAGTGGAAGCTTATAAAAAAGAACATAACCTGGTAGATGAAAATACCGTTACACTACTTACGGACAAGGCTGCTTTGGAAGAAGGAAAACAAATCTATATCCAAAACTGTGCGGCTTGTCATTTGGCAGACGGCGGAGGAAGCGTAGGTCCTAACCTTACGGATGAATATTGGATTTACGGTTGTGATATCAAAGATGTTTATAAAGTAATCTTGAATGGAACCAGTAAAGGAATGCCTTCATGGAAACATCTTGGCGCCGATAAAATTCAAAAAGTAGCCAGCTATGTTTTGAGTCTTCAAGGCACAAAACCGGCTACTGCCAAAGCACCCGAAGGAGAACCTTGTAAAAAAGGATAATCACTGAATATAAACACCTATAAATAAAGCAGTTTTATACAAAACTGCTTTATTTTGATTAAATACTATATTATGGGAACACAAAATACCGAATCGTTTAGAGACAGCATAGGAACCATCAATGAAGAAGGATTGAGAAATTGGATTCATCCCAAAAAACCCAAAGGAAAATACTATAACTATCGTACGATCCTGAGTATAATAATACTTACCCTTTTTGCCATCGGCCCTTTTATCAAAGTAAATGGGGAGCAATTTATGCTGTTTAATATTTTAGGGCGAAAATTCCATATTTTCGGACGTCCGTTTTTCCCGCAGGATTTTTATCTTTTGGGACTCGCCTTGGTTATTTCTGTAATTTTTCTTGTATTGTTTACGGTTGTCTACGGAAGGATTTTTTGTGGATGGTTATGTCCGCAAACCATTTTTATGGAAATGGTATTCCGTAAAATCGAATATGCTATCGAGGGAGATCGCCCCAAACAAATCAAATTGGACCGTATGTCTTGGAACCGGGAAAAAATCCTTAAAAGAGGAGGCAAGTGGGTGATTTTCTATATTATTTCACTTATAGTAACCAGCATTATGTTGGCTTATGTGGCGGGTGCCGATTATATGTTTGAAATGTGGAAACATCCTCTCGCTCATTTAAAATCATTTATTATTTACCTGCTTTTTACCACAGTATTTTTCTTTGTTTTTTCTTGGTTTAGAGAACAAGTATGTATCATTGCATGTCCTTATGGTCGTTTGCAAGGCGTCCTTACGGATGAAAATACCATTATGGTCGCTTATGATTATAAAAGAGGAGAAAAACGTGGACCGATGCGAAAAGGACAAGATCGTGAAGCAGAAGGTTTGGGTGACTGTATCGATTGTAAACAATGTGTACAAGTTTGTCCCACCGGAATAGATATTCGTAACGGAACACAACTCGAATGTATCAATTGTACTGCCTGTATGGATGCTTGTGATGCAGTAATGGATTCCATTGGGAAACCACGGGGATTGATTCGTTATGCTTCAAAAGTAAGTATTGAAGAAGGTAAAAGCAAGATTTTTACTACACGTGTAAAATTCTATACGGCCATTTTGGCAATATTATTGGGCGTATTTGTGACCCTTTTTGCAAACCGTCCGACAGTGGATGTGAAAGTTCTTCGCCAACGTGGATTGGTCTTTACAGAATTGCCAACCGGAGATATCAGGAACTTTT
>JAMOVT010000087.1 GCA_027061855.1 Flavobacteriales bacterium | reverse complement strand
ATCGGAAAATGGACGACTATAGGAGCCGGAGCGGTAATTATTAGAGATGTTCCCGACGGGGTTACGGTAGTGGGAAATCCGGGGCGGATAATCAATAAATAATCCGGTCACTTCGATACACTGTCAAGCACACTTGACAGCACTCAGTGTCCTTGCTTTGCAGTAGTAAAGGTGGCTGAGTGATTTTATATCACGGTCACTTCGATACATCCCGTCCACAACTCTGTTGGGGATCAGGACACTCAGTGTCCTACACTAAGTTTACTCAACAATGCAAACGTAGGTGGCTGAGTGATTGGTGAGCGCAAGATAGAAACGCGACCGCAGGGAGTCCCCCATATGCGGGAAAGCCACCCCCCAATAAAAAATCTTATATCTTTGTCTGAGTTAAATAACACCAAAATGAAAAAAGAAAAAATTTGGCTTTCCTCTCCGCATATGAATGGAAATGAACAGAAATATGTGCAAGAAGCTTTTGAAACTAACTGGGTAGCTCCATTAGGTCCTAATGTCAATGGTTTTGAAAAGGATATTCAAGATTATTTAGGGCAGGATGTGCATGTCGCCGCCTTGAGTTCAGGAACAGCGGCTTTGCATTTGGCTTTAAAATTGGCAGGAGTATCTCAAGGTGATTTTGTATTGTGTCAAAGCATGACCTTTGCTGCCTCTGCCAATCCCATTACCTATCAAGGTGCCACACCTGTATTTATTGACAGTGAGCCCGATACGTGGAATATGTCTCCGGAATTGTTGGAAGAAGCCATTATTGATTTGTCAAAAAAAGGCAAAAAACCCAAAGCCATTATTGTGGTTCATCTTTATGGTATGCCGGCGAAGATAAATGAAATAATGGCTATTGCTCAAAAATATGACATTCCGGTTATTGAAGATGCTGCCGAATCCTTGGGTAGTCATGTCAACGGGCAAATGACCGGTACTTTTGGAGACTATGGTATTTTGTCATTTAACGGCAATAAAATTATTACTACCTCAGGCGGAGGAGCTTTGATTACGAAAACAGAAGAAGACAAACAAAAAGCTATTTTTTGGGCTACTCAAGCCCGGGATCAAGCACCGCACTATCAACACAGTGAGATAGGGTACAATTACCGGATGAGCAATATTGTAGCCGGTATCGGACGCGGACAAATGGAAGTAATTCAAGAAAGAGTAAAAGCCAGGCGAAAGAATTTTGAATTTTATAAAGAAGTAGTAAAAAATACCCCTTTGAAAGTAGCTCCACAAGAGCCCGAAGGTTTTTTTTCTAACCGTTGGCTAACAACTATTTTAACACCTTCGTTTGAAACCCGTGAAAAATTACGACTCGCTTTGGCAGCTGAAAATATTGAGTCCCGACCATTATGGAAACCCATGCATTTACAACCTGTTTTTAAAGCGGCTCCGGCTTATATTAATGGTATTTCCGAAGAATTATTTGAAAAGGGGCTTTGTTTGCCAAGCGGAAGCAATTTGACAGATGAAGATAGATTTAGGATAAAAAAGGTAATTTTTAAACATCCTTTAACTTAAAATATTAATATCGTAATAATCAATTATAAAAAAACAACATATTTTTATAAATGTTAAATTATAATTCTTATATTTGCGTTTATATAAATATGTTTTAATATGAAAAAATTAATTCTCCTTTTCGTTTTTATAAGTGCCAGCCCGTTATTTGCGCAAGTGGGTATAGGTACTACTTCCCCTGATGCCTCAGCCATGCTCGATGTGCAAAGTAATTCGGCTGGTGTTTTGATTCCTCGTATGCAAGCTATCGATAGAGACAATATAAATTCTCCAGCTAAAGGTCTAATCGTTTTTGTAAATGATGACAATTCTTTTTACTATTATGACGGATCTAATTGGATTCGTTTGGGAAATGGACTTGGTGATGATGGAGATTGGACGGTCAATGGTAATGATTTATATAGCGCTGTTTCCGGTAATGTGGGAATAGGAAATAATACACCTGAATTTAAATTGGATGTTGATGGCGATGTACGCCATGGAAACTCTTTAAATCTTTATAGTAATCGCAGTGCCGGTTATTCTACCTGGGCAAGCTTCAATAGTCCTGATGATGGAAATGGCGATAATGTCTTTATTGGAGCAGGAGCTACAACGGTTCTCGGTTCAGGTGAGTCTATTAATGTAGTAAAAGGAGGAATAGACACTACAAACGGTCATGAAACTTTATATCTAGCTTCAGATAATAATTTTCGTATAATAACCGCACTGCAAGATGGGTGGGATACAAGAAATGATGCTTTGGTGGTTGACAAAGACAGAGATTGGCATGTTGATTTTTCAAGAATGTATCTTCATGACTTTAGAAACGGAAATAATAATAAACTTTTTATACACAAAACAAATAATGATAGAGGTTATGGAATGGGAATGTCTATTGGACCGGGTCAAAGTTTTGCTATTGGTAGTGGTGAATCTGCACATACAGTCTATAATAATAAAAATTTAGAACATGACGAAATTTTTTATTTAACATCTGATAACGCAGGTGATAAACAAGCAATAAAATTTCTAACCGGTATTCAAAACGGTTGGGGATCTAGAGTAGAAGCAATGACCATAATTGGTAACGGAAATGTGGGGATTGGCACCAATACTCCATCACAAAAATTAGATATAAACGGTGTAATGCATCTCGAACCGACTTCCGAGCCTGCTAATCCTACCGAAGGCGATATTTATATGGACAGTACTTCACATAAATTACGTGTATATGATGGTACTGCCTGGCATGATTTATGGTAATTTTTATTTTTAAAGATTATTTAAATAAGAATAAGCGGTTTTGCTATTTTTTAATTATATTGTTAAAGAAAATGGTTTTAATTTCTTTTAGGGTTAAAATTACTGCTAAATCTAATTGAGCTTGTTAATTCGTTGCCTTAATTTTTATTTTTTTTCATAAAAAAAAGATTATATTTACTTGTTAATTTTAATATAATTTTTATGAAAAAAATAATACTGCTTTTATGCCTATTGGCTTCTTGGTCATTTTATAGCCAAGTAGGTATAGGCACTACTTCCCCGGATCCATCCACTATGCTTGATGTTCAAAGTACGAGTTCCGGCTTTGCCATGCCGCGTATGAGCAAGGATCAAAGAACTAATATCCCTAATCCTATTGCCGGATTACAAGTATATGATACGGATTATAAAATTGTATGGTTTTATGACGGCAATGAATGGAGAAGTATGAGTCCCATAGCCTATGGAAGAGTGGATGCAAACGGGCATCCATGGCGTATAGTTGGAGCTAGTGTTCAGAGAATAGAAAAGGGGCATTATAAAATCAACTTTATTACCCCTCTACCTACGGAATTTGCGATGATTAGTTTAAGTCTTCGTAAAGAAGATAATAAGGAACGTGATGATATAACTATTTATTGGAGATATTTGAATGTGAATGGATTTGAAGTTTTTATCCAAGACAATGATAATGGCTTTGATGATGGAATTCCTACTGATAATATGTTTATGTTTACCGTTACGTATTAAACCGGACTTATTTTAAAATTTTTCGAAGAGGCTGTCCCAATTACTTTTGAGATAGCCTCTTTTTTATTGATCTTTTTTTCATAAACTTAAATGTTAAAGTAAAAACCATTTAAAAATATTTTCTGTAAATTTACCGTACCAAAAAAATAAATAATTATGAAACTTAAACCCGGAATCGTTTACGGTAAACAACTTCAAGATTTATATAAGTATGCACAGGAAAAAGGCTTTGCCATTCCTGCAGTGAATGTAACAGGCTCAAACACTATCAATGCAGCTTTGGAAACAGCACGTGATATGAAGGCGCCTATTATTATCCAATTTTCAAATGGCGGAGCTCATTTTATGGCAGGCAAAGGCCTTCCTAATGATCACCAGCAAGCTTCCATTGCGGGAGCAGTGGCCGGGGCAAAACATATTCATGAACTGGCAGAATTATACGGTGTTCCCGTAATTATTCACACTGATCATGCAGCAAAAAAATTACTTCCTTGGATTGACGGATTGCTTGATGCGGGAGAAGAATTTTATAAAAAGAACGGGAAACCTCTTTTTAGTTCGCATATGCTTGACCTCTCGGAAGAAGATATAAAAGAAAACATCGAGATCAGTAAAAAGTATCTCAAAAGAATGAAGGACCTCGATATGTCCTTGGAAATTGAATTGGGAATAACCGGAGGAGAGGAAGACGGTGTCGATAATAGTGATGTGGACAATGCCAAACTCTACACACAACCCGAAGAGGTAGCTTATGCCTATGAAGAACTTTCAAAAATAAGTCCTTATTTCACCATAGCCGCTTCCTTTGGGAATGTGCACGGAGTATATAAACCGGGAAATGTGGAATTGAAACCCGAAATCCTTAAAAATTCGCAAGAACATATTGCAAAAAAATACAATACCGGTGAGAAGCCCGTTTACTTTGTTTTCCACGGAGGAAGTGGTTCCGAGTTGAAGGATATCAAAGATGCCATCAGTTATGGAGTAATTAAAATGAATATCGATACCGATACCCAATTTGCTTTTACAGAAGGAGTAAGGAATTATTTTGACAAATACAAAGACTATTTAAAAACACAAATAGGGAATCCCGAAGGAGCCGATTTGCCCAATAAAAAATATTATGATCCGAGAAAATGGTTGCGTGAAGGAGAACTCAGTTTCAAAAAACGTTTATCACGTGCTTTTGAGGATTTGAATAATGTAAATACGATTGAAATCGAAAAATAAGAAGTATGTCTTGGTTTAAAAGGAAAATAAAGGGAATTGTTACTCCCACCTCAGAAAAAAAAGATTTGCCTAAAGGATTATGGTATAAAACACCTTCGGGAAAAATTGTAGATAAAGACGAACTGGAAGCAAATCTCTATGTAAGCCCCGAAGACGGTTACCATATGCGTATCGGAAGTCAAGAATATTTCGAAATTCTTTTTGATGAGGGGAAATTTGAAGAGCTTTGGAAAGAAATGAAATCCAAAGATCCCTTGAAATTTGAAGATACAAAAAAATATTCCATAAGGCTTAAAGAAGCCATGAAAAAAACCAAACTCAATGATGCCGTTAGGGTGGGAATTGGCAAATCAAAAGGAAAAGACTTGATTATTGCGGCTATGGATTTTGCCTTTATCGGGGGTTCCATGGGATCGGTTGTAGGAGAAAAAATTGCACGCGCCATGGATTATGCGACCGAACATAAAATACCTTTGGTAGTGATTGCCAAATCGGGAGGAGCCCGTATGCAAGAAGCCGCCATTTCTTTGATGCAGTTGGTGAAAACTTCTGCTGCCATTGCGCGGATGGGAAAAGCAAAAGTCCCTTATATCTCATTGCTTACCGACCCGACCACAGGAGGAACCACAGCCTCTTTTGCCATGCTGGGAGACATCAATATTGCCGAACCGGGAGCATTAATCGGATTTGCCGGACCACGGGTCATTAAAGATACGACCGGAAAAGACTTGCCCGAAGGTTTTCAAAGATCTGAGTTTTTACTGGAAAAAGGCTTTTTGGATTTCATCTCTCATCGTAAGGATTTGAAAGATAATATTAATCTGTATATTGATCTTATCCTCAATCAACCTGTTAGAGATTTGGTAAAAAAAGAGCAATAAATTGATACAATAAATCTTATATCCGTTTTTGAAAGTTTTGTACTTTTAAAAACGGATTTTTAATTTAAACGGATTATGAAAAATATTTTTTTCCTTTTGACGGGAATTTTATTGTTGGCTGCTTGTCAAAAAGAAGCAAAATTTCAAATGAAAGCCCCCGAAGAAGTGCAATTAAACAAAGAATTTAGTTTTGATATCCATAACTTGAATGAAGTGGAGGCATCAAATATCAAAGTTTTTGTAGACAATCAATTTTTTAAAGAATTTCCTTATTCTTCACAACTCAAAATAAAATTGGAATCACCTGTTAAATTGGGTAATCATCTCATTAAAGTGGTAATAATAAATAAGGATAAAGAAATATACTCGCAAGAAATTCCCATAGAATTATATGCAGGGATTAAACCCAAAGTATACTCGTATAAATTGATTACCGCCTATCCGCATGACCCCGAAGCTTTTACTCAGGGATTGGAATTCCATAAGGATACGCTGTATGAAGGAACCGGTTTAAACGGAAAGTCAAGTTTGAGAAAAACCGATTACAAAACAGGAAAAATTTATAAAAAAATCGATTTGGATAAAAAATATTTCGGTGAGGGAATCAGCATTTTGAATGATAAAATTTATCAATTGACTTGGAAAAGCGGTATAGCTTTTCAATATGATTTGAATCTTATTAAAATAAACGAATTTCCCTATGGACAAAGCAAAGAAGGCTGGGGATTATGTAACGACGGAAAAGTTTTGTATAAATCCGACGGAACGGAAAAAATATGGATGATAAATCCGGTGGATTTTAAAGAAAAAGATTTTATAAATGTATATACGGACAAGCATAAAATCAAAAAAATAAACGAGTTGGAGTGGGTGAGAGGAAAAATTTTTACCAATGTATGGATGAAAAATGCCTTGGCGGTAATTAATCCCGAAACCGGGGAAGTGGAAGCGATACTAAATTTATCAGACTTGCTAAAAGACCTCAATCCCAATATTCCTCATGATGTTCTAAACGGTATTGCTTACGAACCAAAAAGCGGTCATCTTTTTGTAACTGGAAAGTTTTGGGATAAAATCTTTGAACTCGAAATTCCGGATGAGATTTTTGTCTCAACCGATTAAGTCTGTTTTTTCTCTTTAAAAATTTCAGCCTTCCTCATTCTTTTTGAGATCCCTCGTCGCTGCGCTCTGTCGGGATAACAAATCGTTTCCATTCGCCAATTAATATTTATTAAATCAATTTGTTAG
>JAMOVT010000086.1 GCA_027061855.1 Flavobacteriales bacterium | reverse complement strand
TCATTCCGAACACAGTGAGGAATCTCGTGCTAGGAAAAAGAGATTCTTCCTCCCTGCGGTCGTCTGAATGACAAACGAGACGCTCTCTGCGGTCGCTGCGTTCTGATTGACAAGAGAGAATCTTCCCTTCGCTCCCTGTGGTCGCTTCGTTCTGATTGACAAGGGAGAATCTTCACTTCGCTCCCTTTGATCGCTACGTTCTGATGAGAATCAAGATTTCCTGTTTGAGCTCGATATGAAAAAATTATTTAAAACCGGAAATATCAATTTTTTGATTCAAATCCCAATTGGCTCTTACTTCGACAGGTTTTGAAATCAAAATAATTTTTTCGGGATAAAGATGTTTTAGGTAATCTCCCGTATCCCACTTATTGTTTTGGTTTTTATCAAAAATAATCCGAATATAATATTTTCCGGGTTTTAAGTAATCAAAGGCAATTTCATTTTGAATAGTAGTGGGGCTTTTTCTTATGATTTTATTGGAAGAATCCAATAGTTCCACAAAATACGGAGAGTTGATTTCAGGAATTGTTAGAACCAATTTCCCGAACTTGTCGGCTTTTGCAATGGCAAAGTTCCGTTGGATAGTATCTTTATTTTTATTTCCCAAATAATCGGTTGCGGCTCCCGGAAATATTTTGATTTGGTATTTTTTTCCTGTTTCCTTATCAAAAACCACTTCCCATTTTTTGAGGGCTCTTTCCTTGATTTCAAAAGGAGAAGGAAGGCTGTCTTTTAATAATTCGATTTTGTTTTTATCAATTTTTATAATGGGGATATTTCCTTGAATTATCAAACTGTCCAAAGGATGGAAAGCAGCTTGAATTTTCAGGATTACCTTTAAGCTGTCTTTTTCTTCTTTGCGTTTTCCTTTAAGTGTTTTTCGGTATTTTCCGTTAAACATTTCCACTTTCACTGAATCGGAATTGCTTTTATACCATATATTGGTTTGAGCGGGTTCGATAAGAATCAACGAATCGACAACGGGAGACAGAAACCGGAAACCCAATGAATCGATATTCCCTTCATAAGTGGCTTTGATATGATTATGGGATACTTGTTCAAACTTATCGGCTTTAAATTTTTTTCTTTCTTTAAACAGATATACATTCACCATACTATCCTTGGGAATTTCAATAATGGAATCGATAAAGCCAATGGCTTCTTTTTGCGGATTATAGACATAGTTGGTAACCTCGTCGGCCAGTGCAATGATTTTATATTTTCCTTTTTTAAGGTAATTGAATTGAAAATTTCCGTTTTTTCCGGTCTTGGCCACATAAAAAGGAGGTTCTCTGAAAACAATGGAATCCGTAAATTTCTCGGCCGGATACAATCCCAGAATTATCTTTTCGGGATTTTTTTTAAAATATAAAGGAGTAACTTTCCCTTTAAGACTCAAACTGTCGATTTGGTTGCCGGTTGAAAAGACAAATTGGTAGTTTCCCAATTTATTTCCCTCGTTAAAATCCTCGATACTTTCTCCAAAATTGATTACATAAGTAGTATTGGGCAGCAGGCTGTCTTTAAATTTAATTCTGATTTCTTTTGAAGCCGTTCCGAGAGGAGTGATTTCGGGTTGTTTTTTTTGGGGAGGAGTAATGAGAAGTTCGTTATTGATATTTTTAAGTTGGATAAATTCGTCAAAATATATCTTGATTTCTTGTCCTTTAAAATTGGTTGCTTTATTTTCCGGGATAGTTTTAAGTATTTTGGGCGGGGTAGTATCTTTTTCTCCTCCCGTAGGATTACCTACACGTGCACAAGCAGCGAAGAATATAACAATCGTAAAAAGCCACAGAATGCGATGCATATAAATATTTTGTGTAAAAATAGCAATTTTCAAGGAGACCGGAAACAAAAACAGGAACGAAAGCTTCGTTCCTGTTTTTATTAAGGTTTAAGAATTGGAATTTTTATTGATCCCACCACATTCTATCCCAGAAATTTACTTGAGTGATATTATTATTAAGATCCGGTTCTGAGTATGGATAAACAGCTCTTCGTGGCCATTCACCAGCGGGAATATCCGGATTTCTATTTGCAGGGAAAGCTAGTCCGGGATAAACATCAGTAGAAAAATCATAACGTCTGAGGTCGGTGAAGATTTCAGTACTCAAAACTAATGCAACATATTTTTGCACCATAATATTTTCCAGTATTAAATTTCCTAAACCTACATCAATAGCCGGATCATTTATATACGCATCTCTTAAAGCCGGATCAATCCCCATTTTGTTCATACTGGCAAGTATTCCTTCCATATAGGCGTCATAAGCGGCTTGGGTGGAACCTGTAGTAGTTGTATTTCCACCATTTACTAAAAACTCGGCCTCTGCTTTAAGGAAAAGCGCTTCCATATAACTGGCAAGAACAATAGGAGAGTCTTCTTTAAAATAATAACTGTTACCGTTGAAACGAGTATTAGCGGGATTTCCATTTACATCATCTCCTTCTGCTCCATTGACAGCGCCATCATAAGTGGCAGCTCCTCCATTATCTACATAATCGGGGAGTCGCGGGTCTATATTAGTAGTCGCATAAATACTACCGTTCATATAATTTACAATTTGTTCGGAAAATAATATCGACAAATTTCCTGTATTAGCAGATAAAACCACTGCAGTATGCCAAGGATTTTTATATTTATCATTATAAAATAATTGTAAATCATCGTTATTTGAAGTAAACCCGTTTTGCAAATAGGTAAGAGCATCTTGTGCGGCATTTATTCCATTAATTTTAGTTAAATGCAAAGCATATCTTGCTTTTAAAGTATAAGCCAAACGCTCCCATTTTGCCAAATCACCGTTATAAAAGATATCTCCTGTAATATTTTCAAGGCCGGAATTATCTGTTGCAGTAATATTAGCAATTCCTTCATCCAATAAAGTTTGGATTTTTGAATAGAGCTGTTGCTGAGCGTCCACAGCGGGTTCTAAGTTTAAGCTACCTACACCCGCTTCGGTATAGGGAATATCTCCATAGGTATCCGTTACCATACCCAAAGATATAGCATCTAAAATTTGAGCTACACCTAAATAATGTTTAGCATCTTTGTTTATGGCAATTTCTTTCATTTTTTTCAGTGTATAGAGAACTTTAGTGTAGTAATTTCTCCATGCCCCACTCATAGAAGTTTCATAATGTTGATCTACTCCATTTGCAAAATACGAAGCGGTATGTTGTTGCAACTGGCTCATAGAAAATGCCTTGCTAAACTCAATAGAAGTAATATAATTTTCTATGTCGGGAAGCATAAGTTTCAATTCCAGATTGGCTTCATCTACGGTATTCGATCTGGTATTTACATCAAAGAAATCTTTACATCCCGAGGTACTTATCAGGATGAAGAATAATAATATGATTGAATTGTATTTTTTCATTTTATTCATTTTTAATTTTTAGAATCCCACTTTTACTCCAAAGCTATAAGATTGGGTTAAGGGAATGTTTAAACCGGTAAAACCATAAGTATTAGATCCAGCAGCATATTGACTACCTTCTGGGTCAAATCCTCTAAAAGGAGTCCAAAGCAAGAAATTGGCTCCGGATACATTTAATTGTAAATTTTTAATAAATGTACCTTTTAATATTTTTAAAGGAAAAGTATAAGCAAGAGATATATTTCTAAGTTTTACCCAAGAGGCATCTTGGACTAAAATTTCTGATGCTCTATTATATCGTGAAGAACTTCTATAATAATTTTCATCTATATATGCAGGAATATTATTAGGTTGCCATCCACCATTTCCATCATCTATTACTCCATCCAAAACCACATTTTCATATCTGGTTTCTGTTATTTTTATGGTTCCGTCACGAATACTGTTTCTTTGTCCGGCATCATAAGCATCACCTCCTTTTTTATATTCTACCAAGAAGCTGAAATTTAAATTTTTATAGGAAAACATATTTTGGATAGAACCTACCCAATCCGGAAAGGCTTGTCCAACGATAACTTTTTCACTGGTATTTATACGTGGCATTCCATCGGAATAAATGATACGATCTCCATTTTCGTTATATTTCCATGTGTAGCCATATAATGTGCCGGGGGCATCCCCTTCTTTAACCATAGAAACCACTCCTGCATATCCGCTATTAGCATATATAATTTGTGATACGCCAGTAGGTAAATCCTCTACTTTTCCTTTATTAGTAGACCAATTTATAGTAGTAGCCCATTTGAAATCAGGTTTGTTATACCATTTGGCACTTACTAATACTTCATGTCCTACATTGCTTATGGCTCCGGCATTAGTAATAAGTAAAGTTTTGCCTGAACTTTGACTTACAGGAATTCTGGCTATCAAATCGGTATTTAAATTATCATAGTAGGTATAATCTATTCTAAATAAATTTCCAAAAAACCGTAAATCTATCCCATATTCATAGGTTCTTTGATTCTCGGGTTTTAAGTTTAAGTCTCCTTCGGTAGTTGAAGGATAAACTGCTCCGGTATTACCGGAAGGATTTTGAGGAACCTGAGTTAAAAACCAATTCGTTCCAAGAATTCCCTCCGGAGCATCTTTGCCCACATTGGCCCAAGAGAATCTTAATTTACCGAAAGAAAGAACCTTTTTTTCTTTATCAATCAGGTCCGTAAACACATAAGATGTATTAACAGAGGGATAGAAAAAGGATCTGTTTTGTTTAGGTAAAGTGGAACTCCAGTCATTTCTTCCGGTGATATTAATAAAAAATTTATCTTTATAGGCGAAATCTATTTCTCCAAAAACTCCCACTCTATTTTTCCCTATTACATAACTGGAAGGATACACATTTTGAGTGTTGCTTATATTATTAAAGTCCGGAACTATTAAAGTTTCTCCAAGAACCCTTTCACTATATGTTTCTTGTTTAGTCACTTCATTTCCGGCTAAAAATTTAAGTTTCATATCTTCACTTACATCAAATTTGTAACTGGCAAGCAAAGTAGAATTTAAACTTTTGAATCGGATATTTTGATTAACGATAAAACCTTGCACTTGAGTTCCTACATCTAAATCAGCCGGAACAAATCGATTTCGACTATCGACATAACTATCAGAAGAAAGCCGGTAATTTACATTGATTCTATCTGTTGGGTTCCAGTTTACGTTCGTACCTATTATAATTCTATCTACATCAGATCGTAAATTACTTTTTTCTGCGAAATATCGTGAATTATCGATCCAATAGGGAGTATAGTTTTTTTGTCTTCCATCGGGAAGTAAATAATCATTTACATCAATAGAAGGAGACCAATAAGACAATGAACTCATAATGGATTTGTCTCCATTATTGGGTAATTGTCCTTTAGAATTTGTATAAGTTGTAGAAACTTCCAAATTGATTTTTTTAGTCAATTGATAATCTGCCCGGATTCTTAAATTGGTTTTATTAAAATAAGTATTTGGTACTACTCCGGTGCTGGCACTTCGCCCTAATGAAAGATAATATCCATATTTTTCCTGCCCTCCTCTTACGCTTAAATTTACATTATTACTAGCTCCTTGAATAAAGAAATCCCTGTAAATATCATGAAATACGATAGTTGGATCATCTCCATATTCCGGTCCCCAGGTATGGAAGCTATAAGTGGCGCCATTAATCAACCAATAACCTTTGTTTTCTCCATATCCATTCACTTGAACGGGATTGATATTGGGATTGTTGGGGTCCATGGTGATTTTGGAAGTGCGAAATCTACCTTCTCTCCATTTGTCCTGAAGGTCAACATATTTATTAACATCACTATAAGTAAATTTAGTAGAGAGAGTATATTTTGGAGCCATTCCTTTTTTTCCTTTTTTTGTTGTAATTACAATCGCTCCATTGGCAGCATCTATACCATATAAGGCAGAAGCAGCAGCTCCTTTTAAAACCGTAATGCTTTCAATGTCGTCAGGGTTTAAATCAATAGCCCTGTTTGAAAAAGAGAATTGTTCAGCACTGCTTGGTGCATTACTACCTGTGCTCGGTAATACATTTCCAGCTATAATGTCATTGCTAATCCTCAAACCATCCACAACAATCAAAGGTTGGTTACTGACATTTGCATCCAATGATTTCACACCGCGAATTAATATATCAACTCCGCCACCAACGGCACCGGAAGATTGTGAAATTTGCACTCCTGAAACTTGCCCTTGAATATTGGCTAAAGCATTTTGGTTTATCTGCTTCATTTCATCGACTTTCACTTGTTGAGAGGCATAACCTAATGCTTTCTCTTTTTTCTTGATACCCATTGCAGTGACAACTACTTTATCAAGCTGATCAGCAGATTCTTTTAATACGACATTCATAGGACCGGGGCCTGTTACCTTTTTTTTCAAGGTTTCATATCCCAGTGAAGAGAAAATAATTACATCATTGGGTTTTGCAACCAATGAAAATTTACCGTCAAAGTCAGTAGAAGTACCACTTTGTGTACCTTCTATTACTACATTGACTCCCGGGATTGGTTCTCCCGAAGGGTCAGTTACCGTACCGGATACAGTTATGGTTTGCGCAAAAGCAGTTTGCACAAAACCTAAAAATATCCATAAGAGTAATTTGTATTTATTCATAATTAAATTTTTTTAGTTGGTCTAATATACAAACTTTTTTTTTGATTTTCTTAAGACGAATTTTTAAATTCATTTTTATTCATAATTCATTAAAAATTCCATTTATATTTAATTGTTATGTTATTATATAAATTACGAGTGATTTAAAAGGTTTCTATTTTCCGCTCAGTTTCTTAACTTTGATAAGAAAAATAAAACAAAATGAAATATCAAAATTATATAAACGGCCAATTTATAAACGCCGGTGAATTTCTGGAAGTTTATGATAAATATTCCGGAGAGCTTATAGGTGAAGTGCCCATTGCCAATGAAAAAGAGGTGCAAATGGCGATGGAATCAAACAGGCAGGCTTTTACTGTTATGAAAAAATACTCAGCCGGAAAAAGGGCTGCTTTTTTAGAAAAACTTTATCAACTCTTGGATAGTCAAAAAGAAGATTTTGCACGATTAATTATGCGGGAAGCAGGGAAACCGATCAGTTATGCCAGAAGTGAAGTAATGCGTGCATTGGATAATATCAAAACCGGAATTCGGGAAACCTATTCATTTTCCGGAGAAATGGTCCCAATGGATTATTTAAACGGACAAGGAAAAACAGCCTATACAATCCGGCAAGCTGCCGGACCGGTATTAGCCATCACTCCTTTTAATTTTCCTTTAAATTTGGCTTTGCACAAAATTATTCCCGCTATTGCAGTAGGGGCAAGTATTACAGTGAAACCGGCTCCCCAGGCGCCTTTGACAATGTTAAAATTTGCAGAATTAATCGATCAAACCGGTTTGCCGGAAGGAACGGTAAATATATTGTTTACCCATAATCACCTTAGTCAGAAAATGGTGGAGGATTCGCGATTTAAAATATTGTCTTTTACGGGAAGTGACAAAATAGGATGGATGCTTAAAAATCTTTCGGGAAAAAAGAAAGTTTTGCTGGAAATGGGAGGAAATGCGGCGGCAATTGTTGATGAAACAGCCGATTATCAAAGAGCGGCAAGAAAATTGGTTTACGGGAGTTTTCTTAATGCAGGACAAATATGTATTTCAACGCAAAGAATTTTTGTACAGGAAAATGTATTTAATGATTTTGTAAATTATTTCTTAGACGAAACCAAAAAAGTAAAATCGGGAAATCCAGCGGATGAAGAAGTGATAAATTCAAGCATGATTTCTCATAATGATTTAATGAGAATTGACAGTTGGGTGAAAGAGGCTGTTGCAGAAGGGGCAAAAATTTTATACGGAGGGAAAATACTGGATAAGGCTGCCAATATTTTTGAACCTACGGTACTTACCGGTACCGATAACCGGATGAAAATATACACTGAGGAAGCTTTTGCTCCCGTAGTTCTAATAGAGTCTTTTAAAGATTTTAATGAAGCAATCGATAAGGTGAATGATTCACGTTATGGTTTGCAAGCCGGTGTTTTTTCCAATCATTTGCCACATATTTTACAAGCACAAAAAAATCTGGAAGTAGGAGGTGTTATAGTCAATGATGCACCGGGTTTTAGAATCGACAGTATGCCATATGGCGGTATTAAAGACTCCGGAATGGGAAGAGAAGGAGCCAAATATGTTATGCAAGAATTTACGGAACCCAAATTAATTGTTTTAGGATAAAACATTGTTTATCTTTGATTTTTTTAATAATAATATGTCTAATAAAATCAAATTTTTATTTCTTATTTTTCTTTTGATTTTTTTAATTATCCTCAGCCTGGGTTTGGGATCGGTAGTCATTCCAATGGACAAATGGCCCTCGGTTTTTCTAAATTCGGAGGTCGCCTCTGTATATAACTCTTTGATATGGGATTATCGCCTTCCAAAAACATTAAGCCTTATTTTAACCGGAATTGCATTGGGGATAAGCGGGTTATTAATGCAGACGCTTTTTCGAAATCCAATCGTTGGGCCGTATATACTTGGTTTGAGTTCCGGGGCGGGTTTAATGGTGGGATTGGTAGTATTGGGAGGAAGTTTAGCAGGAAGGCAACTCGGTGAAATCTCTTTGAGTATGGCTGCTGCAATAGGAAGTATTTTAACTCTTTTGTTGATTCTTTCATTTTATTATAAGTTGAGAAATGTAGTGTCATTACTGATAATAGGCCTGATGCTCGGTATTTTCTCCGGGGCTTTAGTGCAGATTTTAAGTTTTTTCAGTTCTTCGGAGGATTTACAAAAATTTGTTTTTTGGTCAATGGGCAATCCGGGGAATCTCTCTCTGTATGAAGTGTTTTTTTTCTTTCTTGTGGTATTTCTATTTTCTTTAAGCAGTTTTTTTTTAATTCGATCACTCAACGCATTATTGCTGGGAGAACAATATGCAATCTCTTTGGGATTTTCATTAAAAAAAACGCACTTACATATTATTCTAATAAGCGGTGTGCTTACGGGAACTGTTACGGCACTGGTAGGCCCGATAGCTTTTGTCGGTTTAATGGTGCCTCATATAGCCCGTAAAATATTCCATACTCAATTGCATCAAGTACTCATTCCGGGAGTAATCCTTGTAGGCGCTTCCTTGCTTCTTTTTTGTGATTTGATTGCTCGTCTTCCGGGTTCTTCTCTCACTCTGCCACTTAACGGAGTAACTGCTTTATTTGGAGCTCCTCTGGTGATTTATATGATTTATAAACGCTCATAGTCCCCTAAACACTTATTGTTATATCTTCATATTTTTGGAGAGTCTGCGAGATCATTTTCCGGGGAACGGAAACAAAAGCATAATAATAGAACCAGAAGAATACAATACTTATAACAGAAAAAATCAGATAGAATTTATCATGCACTTGGCCTGCATCTATTTTATTATAAATTTTTATAAAGCTTTGTAAGGAAAGTTGAAGGACGAGAAGGAAATATATGATTGCGGCAGCTTGAACAATGCTGCTTTCCGCCAAATATACTTTTTGATTATTTTTTTCTTCTTGCGTAAATAGGAGGAATATTTCACTAAAAAATAAAAAGGGATAACTGTAATAATCAAATAAATAAATACAATGGTGTATAATTTATAAGAGGTATGAAATAGAAAGGAATAAAATAAGTACCAACTAAACAAGAAAAGGAAAATTTTGGGAGATAAAAACAAGTATTTGAATTCTTGAAATATATATTTGAAATAAGATTTTTTAATTGCATTCATTTTTTGTTCCGCTACTTCCATAAATCCTGCCGGACCAAATTTTCTAAAAGCTCTGTCTAAGGCATTTTCAAAGGATATTTTGGGATTTTCCGTCATAATTTTTTCTATGTCATTAGCTAAATGATCTACCATTTCCACCTGTAAATCATACCATTCCACATAGTGTTTTTTAACAAAATCAAATATGTAATCAATTTGTTCGCGTGTAAGTTTCATTATAAATATGTTTAAAATCCGGATTTAAAAGCATATTAAGATGGCGTATAAATTCACGGATGCTTTCTAAATGCAAAGCAGATTCTTTTTTTCCTTTTTCAGTCAAAAAATAATATTTCCTATTGCGGTTGCCGATATTCTTAATTTGTGACGAAAGGATACCTTCGGCTTCAAGTTTGTGTAAAACCGGATAAAGAGCTCCTTCGGTAATTAAAATGCCACTATTTGTTTTTTCTTTTACGATTCGAATAATCTCATAAGCATAGGATTCTTTTTTCTCGGTAAGAATTTGGAGTACCACGGCGCGAAGTTGTCCTTTTATGGATTCTTTCTTTTTCATAAAACAAATATATAAAAAATACCTAAGTTATTTAGGTATGCCTCCTAAATCAAGATTTTGTATAATTTTAAGAAAAGAATTTGCAATAATTTATTTTTTTATGTTTTCATTTAAAATATTATATTTGCATTAAATTAACCAAAAAATATCAATTATGAGTATGTATCAAGAATTTAAAAAATTTATCATGGGAGGCAATGTAATCGAATTTGCCGTTGCCGTGATTATGGCCGGAGCCATCGGTTTGGTGGTGAAAGGTTTTGTAAGTATGATTGTGATGCCTTTTGTCAGTCATTTTACAGGAGGAATCAGTTTTAAAGACTGGAAAATTGTATTGGATGAAGCCATTACCGAAGGTGATAAGGTCGTGCGTCCCGAGAATGCCATTATGTATGGGGAATGGATTGATACCATTATTAATTTATTAATAGTAGGTCTGGTGATGTTCCTTATTGTAAAAATATATAACAATATGAAGAAAAAAGAAGAAGAAGCTCCTGCCGAGCCTCCCAAACCTTCTAATGAAGAAGTTTTATTAATGGAAATCAGAGATTTACTGAAAAAGAAATAAAAATTAATTGAAAAATTCTGAAAAAGAGTGGTCTAACAATCACTCTTTTTTTTATTGGTTTTTGCGCTTTATCTCTGTAAAAGCCTATTTATTCTTATAAATCACCCGTTGGGGTGAGGATAATCCTCTTAATGAGTGTGAAAAAATCAGCGGAATGAATATACATTTACATCAACAAAAAAACCTAAAACCTAGTTGTTATGAAAAAAATAGTAATAAATTCATTTGCATTATTCAGCATTTTATTTTTGGCTTGTGCAAATAACAGTGGTAGTGAGAAAGAGTCATCGGCAGAGAAGGCTGCTTCAAAAGAAAACAATTTGAAAAGATATAGTATAAAATCGGGAATTGTAAAATACCAAATTACTACCAGCGGAAAATTAATGGGAGGTACCGTAAGTGGTTCCGGCACAAAGGAACTTTATTTTAAAGATTGGGGTGCTAAAGAGCTAACAAAGGAAGACTCAAAGCAAATAACCAAAATAAATATTTTCGGACAAAAGAAGACGGATGTAGCCGAAACACATACTATTGATAAATTAGATAATGGAAAAAGTTATTCTGTAGACACCAAAAATAAAATCATATATGTTAAACAGGATCCGGCTATGAATATGATAAAAATGTTTAATAATGGAGACGCGGAAGAAGTAGGCAAGCAGATGCTAGAATCAATGGGCGGAAAAAAAATCGGCACGGGAAAAGTATTGGGCTATACCTGTGATATTTGGGAAATTCCGGGAGGGAAACAATGGATATACAAAGGTTTGCCTTTAAAAATTGATATGACAATGATGGGTATTCACAGGGTGGAAGAAGCTACAGAAGCCAAGTTTGATATAGATGTGCCTGAAAAATATTTTCAATTACCCGATTATCCCGTTCAAGAAATAGATATGGGTTTTGCCGGAGGAATGACTGAACAAGAACAAGCCGAAATGCAAAAAAATGCAAAAAAAATGGCTGGCATGAGTTATGAAGAATATAAACAAATGCTTATAAGCGAAGATCCTGAGGCTGCTCAAATGAGTGAAGAGGATATGAAAAAATCTTATGAAATAATGAAAAAAATGGCACAAGCTATGGGAAAATAAATCCAAATAGCTGTTCTGTTAATCCTGACCAATCGAAAAAACCGTGAGTCTTTTATCGCGGTTTTTTTATTTATTATCTTTGTAAAAAAATAGACAATTATGAAAATAGCCATTGGAAATGATCATGCCGGTACCGAGTACAAATTTGCCATTATGGATCTTTTAAAAGAATTAGGACATGAAGTAAAGAATTTCGGCACGGATAGTACAGAGAGTGTGGATTATCCCGATTATATTCACCCCGTAGCTTTTGCTGTGGAAAATAAAGAAGTGGATTATGGGATTATACTATGCGGTAGTGGGAACGGTGCCGCCATAACTGCTAACAAACATCAAGGAGTAAGAGCCGCATTATGTTGGAGTCGGGAATTAGTGGAACTGGCCAGGTTGCATAATGACGCGAATATTTTGAGTCTGCCGGCACGATTTATTTCAAAATACCAAGCATTGGAATATGTAAAGGTTTTTTTGGAAACCGGCTTTGAAGGAGGAAGGCATCAAAGACGTATTGAAAAAATACCGGTGTCTAAATAGAAGAATTATATTTGATAATCATTCTGATTATTAATGCATTATATTTTTGCTCTTTAAAATAAATATTTGACAAATAACAAAAATTGTCTTAAATTTGCAATAATATTTCCTGCCCATAAACCGGTAGGATTTATTTTTTATAAATTTTAAAAATTTTGAATTATGGCAGATATAGTATATCTCACCCCCGAAGGATTAAAAAAATTAAAGGACGAATTGGAATATCTCAAATTCACTGAGATGCCGGATATTACAAGACGAATCGCCGAAGCAAGAGACAAAGGGGATCTGTCTGAAAATGCAGAATACCATGCAGCAAAAGAAGAACAAGTGCGTGTAAATAATAAAATTCAAGAATTACAATCTACTTTGGCCAAAGTGCGTATCTTGGATGATAAGGATTTGGATACTTCAAAGGTGCTTATTTTTTCTAAGGTTACCATAAAAAATGTGGATAACGGTATGGAACGCACTTATACATTAGTTTCTGCCAGTGAAGCCAATCCTTCCGAAGGAAAAATTTCTGTAGACTCTCCCATAGGAAAAGGTCTTTTAGGCAAAGAAAAAGGAGAAATTGCAGAAATAGAAGTGCCGGCAGGTTTGATGAAATTTGAAATATTGGAAATTTCCAGATAGATTTTGAAAAAATTTAATTCATTAAATAATAAAAAGGGCTGTCATAAATCGACAGCCCTTTTTCTATGATGAAAAATCCCCAACTAATTACTCATTAAGTTAAAAATCCCCAACTCAATTTCTTTTACCTCCGAACCGATTGTTACGGTAGCAACATTATCGCAAGTACCATCTCCATAATCAACTATAATTGGCACTTCAGACCCTTCGGTAGTAATGGTAAGCTCTCCGCTAACCGGGAATCGGCAACCACTTATAAAGTGTAGAGGAATAGTGATCTCCGCATTAAATTTCACTCCATTTCTGTCTGTTCCACTAGAGGTTCCGGTCATATCGTATTCATCATCAGAAAAAACGGGTGTATCTGCTCCGGCTACCATCACACTAAACCTGTCACTTTCCAAAGTAGTAGTAGTACCATCTTCAAAAGTGACTTTGCCGCCTATAATTTTGTGCTCCCAAGTAAGCTGGCCGTCAGCATTAAGTCCGGTGTTTTCAATCGTTTTCAAACCTTCAACCTGATTTCCATCCACTGTAAAATCTTCAAAGCGAATGCTTCGTAAAGAGCCTGTGTTTTTCCAAAAATCCGTTAAAGTGACATAAATCTTTCCTGTTCGTACAATTCCCATTGAACTAAGACAACCTTCCGTGCCAAAATCTATCACCCAATTTTTAGGCCAAAATGAACCGTCGGGATTGGGAATTAATTCCACAGTAAAACAACGTGCAATAGCCAGATCCTCAGCAGTTTTTGAGGCTGTTAAACTTTCATCGGTCGCTTCATCAACATCACTGGTTACATATAAATCGGTAGCATTAATGATAGAGGCGATATCCGGCTCCATAGCAGAGTCGTTACTGTCATCACATGCCGTAAACGACAATGTGGCTATTGCTAATAAAAATAAAAATTTGATAGTTTTCATATTCCCTAATTTTAAAGTTAAACATTCATTTACATGACAAAATTATAAAGAGTATCCTGGAATGAGTTTACGTTTTTTTGTATTTTTGTTATGGTTTTTTATGAAATATGTGTAAAATCCGGTTTAAATGTTATAATATTTAGCAAAAGCTTTTGAAACCTTCATTTTCATATAAATACGAAAGATTTAAACCTGTTTTTTTATTAAAAATAGTAAAGAATGGATTTAATTAAAATAGACTATCTTTGCCACTTGAATTTTTTAACTGTCCTTTATATTTAATTAATGTATAAAGGCTTCAAATTGAATTACCCGAATGAAATCCATTAGAAACATTGCAATTATTGCTCACGTTGACCACGGAAAAACAACCTTGGTGGACAAAATAATACAAGAGAGTAACCTGCTCGATGAAAGAAAAGAACACAAAGATTTATTGCTGGACAGTAATGACCTTGAAAGAGAAAGAGGAATTACCATTCTCTCCAAAAATGTATCGGTAGAATATAAAGATATAAAAATTAATATCATAGACACTCCCGGTCACGCCGATTTCGGTGGAGAAGTAGAACGAGTTTTAAAAATGGCCGACGGAGTATTGTTGCTCGTAGATGCTTTTGAAGGAGCTATGCCCCAAACACGTTTTGTGTTGGGAAAAGCGATTTCGCTCGGATTGAAACCGATTGTAGTAATCAATAAAGTGGATAAAGAAAATTGCAAACCCGATGAGGTGCAAGAACAAATATTTGATTTAATGTATAACCTGGGAGCTACCGAAGACCAATTGGATTTTCCTACGGTTTACGGTTCGGCCAAACAAGGTTGGATGAGCACCGAAGGCTGGACAGAGCCCACAGGAACCGTTGCTCCTTTATTGGATACTATTTTGGAACACATTCCCGAAGCTCCACATTTTGAAGGACCTTTGCAAATGCAAATCACTTCATTGGATTATTCAAATTTTGTGGGAAGGATAGCTATAGGACGTGTATTCAGAGGAACCATACATCAAGGAGAAGAAGTGCTGTTATTAAGAAAAGAAGGAGAGCCAAAAAAATCCAGAGTAAAAGAATTATATGTTTTTACGGGATTGGGAAAGGAAAAAGTAACCGAAGTGAGAAGCGGTGATATTTGCGCTATTGTAGGAATGGATAACTTTGAAATCGGAGATACCATTGCCGATGCCGAGCATCCCGAAGCTTTAGAAAGAATAGCCATTGACGAGCCGACAATGAGTATGCTTTTTACCATTAATAATTCGCCTTTTTTCGGAAAAGAAGGAAAATTTGTTACTTCCCGCCACTTGAGAGACCGTTTGATGAAAGAAACGGAAAAAAACCTGGCTTTGCGTGTAGAGCCTACCGATACCGAAGATAAATTTAATGTATTCGGTCGTGGAATTTTGCATTTATCCGTTTTGATTGAAACGATGCGTCGTGAAGGTTATGAATTGCAAGTGGGAAAACCGCAAGTATTATATAAAGAAATCGACGGAAAAAAACATGAGCCCTACGAAACCTTGGTTATTGATGTGCCTGAGGAATACAGCGGAAAAGTTATCGAATTGGTTTCCGGAAGAAAAGGAGATTTATTGGTAATGGAGCCCAAAGGAGATGTAATGCATCTTGAATTTGATATTACTTCCAGAGGATTAATCGGGTTGAGAAACAGTATTTTGACTGCTACTGCCGGAACTGCCGTAATGAATCACCGTTTTCGTGAATACGCTCCCTACAAAGGAGACATTCCCGAACGAAATAAGGGAGCTATCGTTTCTATGGATGCGGGGAAAGTATCTGCCTATTCACTGGATCGTTTGCAAGACAGAGGAAGATTTTTTGTTGAGCCCGGAGAGGAAGTATATGTAGGACAGGTAGTTGGCGAGCATACCCGGGATAAAGATATCACGGCCAATTTGACCAAAGGAAAAAAAATTACCAATATGCGTGCTTCCGGTACCGATGAAAGTATGAAAATCGCTCCCAAAGTAAAATTTTCTTTGGAAGAAGCGATGGAGTACATCCGGGATGATGAATATTTGGAAATTACTCCCGAAAGTTTACGTATGCGTAAGATTAATTTCAGAGCGTAAAGCTGATTTTTAGATTGGCTTAAACAAACTTTATTTAAGTAAATAGAACTTCTTTTAAATATAAGGGAAAGTCTTTTTTTCTTCTTGAACCATTAAGGCATTAAGAAAATTAAATTTCTATAATTTTTTAGCCACTTGCAGTGGTAACTTTCTATTATTCTTCTAATTCGCCTCAGGGATAGTAGCGGCATCCTTTTTTGCAAAAAAAAAGATATAGCGAATAGCCCGGCCCGAGTATGCGAAGGGAGAGGCCCTTACAAAATATTTTGATATGTATTATTGTGACCGGTTTTGATTTTGTGTATTTTTACCTACTTTTGAAAAAAAATAACCGATTATGAATTTTGAGTTGACAGAAGAACAACAACACATAGCGCAAGCCGTTCGCGATTTTAACAAGCAATATATAGAGCCCTATTATATGGAATGGGACGAAAAACAAATCTTTCCCGTTGATGTTTTAAAAAAATTAGGAGAATTGGGTTTTATGGGGATTATTATTCCCGAGGAATATGGTGGATCGGGATTGTCTTACCAGGATTATGTCACGATTATAGACGAATTGTCACAAATGGATCCGTCGATAGGCTTATCGGTTGCCGCACATAATTCTTTATGTACCAATCATATTTATGAGTTTGGCAATGAAGAACAACGTCGAAAATGGTTGCCAAAATTAGCCACGGGAGAATGGATTGGTGCTTGGGGATTAACAGAACATAATACGGGATCGGATGCGGGAAGTATGAGCACGACAGCTGTGAAAGACGGCGATTATTATGTTTTGAACGGAGCTAAAAATTTCATTACGCACGGAAAAACAGGAGATGTGGCTGTTGTTTTGGCCAGGACCGGAGAAAAAGGGGCGCGACGTAATGCAACCGCCTTTGTAGTGGAGAGAGGAACACCGGGATTTAGTGCCGGAAAAAAAGAAAATAAATTGGGTATGCGAGCAAGTGAAACCGCCGAAATGGTTTTTGATAATTGCCGCATCCCCAAGGAAAATATACTGGGAGAAGTAGGAGATGGTTTTGTACAGGCTTTAAAGATTTTGGATGGTGGGAGAATTTCCATCGGATCTAATGCGCTGGGGATCGCTAAGGGTGCTTATCAAGCGGCATTGAAATACTCAAAAGAGCGTGAACAATTCGGACGCCCCATCAGTCAATTCCAAGCCATCGCATTTAAATTGGCCGATATGGCTACCGAAATAGAAGCCTCTGAATTATTACTGAGAAAAGCCGCCTATTTGAAAGATACCAAGCAAAACTTGACCAAACTGGGAGCCATGGCAAAAATGTATGCTTCGGAGGCGAGTGTGCGCATAGCAAATGAAGCGGTCCAAATTTTTGGCGGATACGGATACACCAAAGATTTTCCGGTTGAGAAATTTTATCGCGACAGTAAATTGACCACCATCGGAGAGGGAACTACCGAAATACAAAAACTCGTTATTTCAAGAAACATATTAAAAGATTAAATATAAAAATGGACTATAAAATACGTTGGGGAGAAGAGAAAGACTTGGAAGCGGTTTTAGGATTGATAAAAGAACTGGCTTTGTTTGAGCGTGCTCCCGAGAAAGTAACCAATACTTTGGATCAAATGAAACAGGAAAAAGATCTTTTTAAACTGTTGGTTGCCGAAAAGCCCGATGGAGAAATCATAGGTTTTGCCCTTTTTTATTTTGTTTATTATACCTGGGTGGGTAAATCTCTTTATTTGGACGATTTATATGTCAAAGAAAAATACCGCGGACATAAAATAGGGAGCGCATTGCTCGATAAAGTTTTGGAATTCGGAAAAGAAAACAATTGTAAACGTATTCGATGGCAAGTATTGAACTGGAATCAACCGGCAATCGAGTTTTATAAAAAACTCGGAGCCAACTTGGATGATGAATGGATAAATTGTGATATGGAATAAAAAAGCTTTGGGAATCAAATTTTTTTATATATTTGCAGCTCAAAATTAAATGTTTAACCAACAAAAAAGAGGTGTAAAACTATGTTGATCATACCGGTAAAAGAAGGAGAGTCTATTGACAGAGCATTGAAACGTTTCAAACGTAAATTTGACCGTACCAAAATGATGCGTCAAATCCGCGATCGTAAACAATTCACTAAACCGTCTGTCAAAAGAAGACAACAAATCCTTAAAGCGAAGTACATTCAACATCTTCGTGATATGGAAGATCAATACTAAGATTTTTTCTTAGTCAAAAATTTGCGTTAGAAAACGGATTGTGTTAAATTCGTTTTTCTAACGCTTTTTTTATGCTCATCAATCAGTTTAAGGAATATTTACTTTACGAAAAAAATTACTCTCCGCATACCATTACGAGTTATATGAATGACTTGACGGATTTCCGTTCGTTTTTGAAAGCCAATTATTCTGTCGAACCCCATGAAGCCACAACCAAGCAAATCAGAAATTGGATTGCCGACCTCTCCGAAAGAAACTTGGCCGAAACAAGTATCAACCGTAAGTTGGCTTCTTTAAAAAGTTTTTATAAATTTTTGTTACGTACAAAAAGTATTGACAAGAATCCGTTGACAGCAGTTTCCGGATTGAAGACCGCAAAAAAAATCCCCTTGCCTTTTTCTGAAAAAGAAATGGAACTTCTTTTGGAAAAAGATCTTTTTGATAAAGATTATGAAGGAGTACGTGATTATTTGATTTTGCATTTGTTTTATACTACCGGCATAAGGAAAGCAGAACTTATCAATATCAAAACGGCAGATATTGATTTTGCCAAAAAAGAGTTAAAAGTACTCGGGAAGAGAAATAAGGAACGAATCCTTCCGTTATTACCGGAGACACTTGATCTAATCAAAGAATTTGAAGAAGTAAAACAGCATTTTTTTAAAGGCTATAAAATAGAAGCCTATTTATTTTTGACAAAAAAAGGCAAAAAAATGTATGATGTACTTGTCTGGCGATTGATAAATTCGTATATTGGTAAGGTAAGTATCAAACACAAAAAAAGTCCGCATATGTTACGACATACTTTTGCTACACATTTATTAAATAAAGGAGCGGATTTGAATTCGATCAAGGAGTTATTAGGGCATTCCAGCCTGGCAGCTACACAAATTTATACTCATGCCGGCATCCAAGAATTAAAAAATGTTTACAAAAAAGCTCATCCGAGGAGCAAAAAATAGAAGTCTAACCCCTATTAAACAGAGTGAATTATGAAAGCAATTTTTCAAGCAACCAATTTCAAGGCCGATCCCAAACTTTTGAGTTTTATTCAGAAAAAGTTGGACCGATTGGATAATTTTTTTGACAAGGTTATTGAAGCCGATGTCTATTTAAAAGTAAATAACAGTGGGGATAAAAACAAAACCTTGGAAGTAAAGATTAATGTGCCTGGCAATTCAATTGTAGTAAGCCGTGATGCCGAAACTTTTGAGAAAGCAATGGACCTGGTTTATGATGTATTAAAAAGGCAGTTGAGAAAACAAAAAGAAAAGCTAAAAAACTAAATAAAAACCTCAAATGAGAGAAAGACCGGAAAACCGGTCTTTTTTTAAGAGAATTTTTTTGAAAAATTGTTTGGTGATAAAAAAAATATGTTTACTTTTGCAAAGCCAAAACGGAAAGCAAAAAAGTTTTTCTTTTATTTTGTCAAAAAAAATAAAGTTTGTAACTTTGCAATCCGTTAAGCAGCAAGCCGATGTAGCTCAGCTGGCTAGAGCAGCTGATTTGTAATCAGCAGGTCGTGGGTTCGAGTCCCTCCATCGGCTCTTTGACAGACTGAAAATGATTTGGTGAGGTACTCAAGTGGCCAACGAGGGCAGACTGTAAATCTGCTGCGCAAGCTTCGGAGGTTCGAATCCTTCCCTCACCACAAAAATCAGCTCTTTTCTTAAAGGGGAGAGCAATAAGCGGGAGTAGCTCAGTTGGTAGAGCATCAGCCTTCCAAGCTGAATGTCGCGGGTTCGAGTCCCGTCTCCCGCTCTACTCAAGGCCGATGTAGCTCAGGGGTAGAGCGCTTCCTTGGTAAGGAAGAGGTCACGGGTTCAAATCCCGTCATTGGCTCAAAGGAGTCTTATATTAGAAAATAAATAGATAAAAATTAGTATTATGGCTAAAGAAAAATTCGAAAGAACCAAACCGCACGTTAATATAGGTACCATTGGTCACGTGGATCATGGTAAAACTACATTGACCGCTGCAATAACAAAAGTATTGGCAGAAAAAGGACTTGCCGAAGTAAAAGACTTTGAAGCGATTGATAATGCTCCTGAAGAAAAAGAAAGGGGGATTACCATTAACACTGCTCACGTAGAATATCAAACTGACAAAAGACACTACGCTCACGTAGATTGTCCCGGTCACGCCGATTACGTTAAAAACATGGTTACTGGTGCTGCCCAAATGGACGGTGCTATTTTAGTAGTGGCAGCTACTGACGGACCTATGCCTCAAACTCGTGAACACATTCTTTTAGCTCGCCAGGTAGGTGTGCCTAAAATTGTTGTATTCATGAACAAAGTGGACATGGTTGACGATGAAGAATTATTAGAATTAGTAGAAATGGAAATCCGTGAATTATTGGATTTCTATGAATATGACGGAGACAACACTCCTGTTATCCAAGGATCTGCTTTAGGTGCATTGAACGGAGAAGAAAAATGGGTAAAAACTGTTGAAGAATTAATGGATGCAGTAGATAACTGGATTCCTGAGCCCGAAAGAGATACCGAAAAACCTTTCTTGATGCCTGTTGAAGATGTATTCTCTATTACAGGTCGTGGTACAGTTGCTACCGGTAGAATTGAAACCGGAGTTATCAATACCGGAGATCCTGTAGAAATCATCGGATTGGGTGATGAAAAATTAAATTCTGTTGTTACCGGAGTGGAAATGTTCCGTAAAATCCTTGATAGAGGAGAGGCCGGTGATAATGTAGGTTTATTGTTGAGAGGGGTAGATAAAAACCAAATCCGTCGTGGTATGGTAATCGCTGCTCCCGGTACAATAACTCCTCACAGAAAATTCAAAGCGGAAGTTTATATCTTGAAAAAAGAAGAAGGTGGTCGTCACACTCCTTTCCACAACAATTATCGTCCTCAATTCTATTTGAGAACAACAGATGTTACAGGTGAAATTCACCTACCTGAAGGAGTAGAGATGGTATTGCCCGGAGATAACTTGACTATTGAAGTTGAATTGATTTACCCTGTAGCTATCAACAAAGGTTTGCGTTTTGCAATCCGTGAAGGTGGTAGAACAGTAGGTGCCGGACAAATCACTGAAATTTTAGACTAATTTAATTAGTTATAAGATTTGAAATATTTTGATGAATTTGAAGTCTGATATTCAGGCTTCAAATTCTCTATAAACGGGCGTAGCTCAGTTGGTAGAGCACTGGTCTCCAAAACCAGGTGTCGGGAGTTCGAGTCTCTCTGCCCGTGCAACACAAAGTTTTATTTTTAAAAATAACAATATGTTTAAAAGTTTTATTGAATACGTGAAAGGAGCTTACTACGAGTTGGTTCATAATGTAGTTTGGCCCAGCTGGGACGAAGTATATAAATTAACCATTGTGGTAGCAATTTTCTCTGCAATCTTCTCTATCTTTATAGGTATAGTGGATTATATTTTCAGAAGCATACTTCAAGCTTATTATAATCTTATTAAACCCGCTAAATAAAAGATGAGTAACGATTCTGTAAAAAAATGGTATGTAGTTAAGGTAATCAGTGGGAAGGAGGCAAAAATCCAAAAACTCATTGAGAATGAAATCCAACGTAATCAGCTGGAAGATTATGTAGGGGATATTTTGGTGCCTACAGAAAAAACTTTTCATATCAGAGACGGTAAACGTATTCAAAAAGACAAAACTTTATTTCCCGGATATATTTATATAGAAGCTAATTTGGCCGGAGAACTCCCTCATGTAGTGAAATCTATTCCCGGAGTAATCGGGTTTTTAAGTGGTGTGAAAGGAGGAGACCCTATGCCTCTTTCCAAAAAAGAGGTAAACAGAATACTTGGAAAACTCGATGAATTGGCTTTGAATTCCGGCAGTGTACAAATTCCTTTTAAAGAAGGTGATCAGGTAACTGTTACAGACGGGCCCTTCAAAAGTTTTGAAGGAATTGTGGAAAGTGTAAATCCCGAACGAAATAAAGTCACCGTTATGGTTCGTTTCTTTGGAAGAAAAACACCTTTGGACTTGAATTATTATCAAATAAAAAAAGCATAAACTGTTACGCATTTTTAAACTATTTCGCTTCCAACAAAATAGTTTATATAAACAAAAACAATTAGAGAAATGGCAAAAGAAATAAGTAAAGTAATCAAATTACAAATTAGGGGAGGTCAAGCGAATCCTTCGCCACCGGTTGGACCCGCTTTAGGTGCCGCAGGAGTAAATATCATGGAGTTTTGCAAGCAATTTAATGCACGTACGCAAGACAAAATGGGAAAAGTTTTACCCGTTGCAATCAATGTGTATAAAGACAAATCTTTTGATTTTGTTGTTAAAACACCACCTGCAGCAGTTCAATTGCTGGAAGCCGCAAAAATTAAAAAAGGATCAGGAGAGCCAAACCGAAACAAAGTAGGATCTGTTACTTGGGAACAAGTAAAACAGATAGCAGAAGACAAAATGCCCGATTTAAATGCCTTTTCGGTAGAATCGGCCATGAAAATGATAGCCGGAACGGCCAGATCAATGGGTTTAACTATTGAAGGAGAGAATCCTTTTAACTAAAAAAACGGTTTAAAAATGGCAAAAATAAGCAAAAAAAGAAGAGAAGTATTAGCAAAATACGATAAAAATACTCAATACTCTTTACAGGAAGCCAGCAAATTGGTAAAAGATTTATCTACCGAAAAATTTGACGCTTCTGTTGATTTGGCAGTTCGTCTCGGAGTAGATCCCAGAAAAGCCAATCAAATGGTAAGAGGGGTAGTAACATTACCTCACGGAACAGGAAAAGATAAAAAAGTTCTGGCATTAGTTACTCCCGACAAAGAAGAAGAAGCTAAAGCAGCTGGTGCAGATTATGTCGGACTTGATGAATATTTGGATAAAATCAAATCGGGTTGGACAGATGTAGATGTAATTATCACTATGCCCAGTGTGATGAGAAAATTAGGGCCTTTGGGAAGAATTTTAGGACCAAGAGGATTGATGCCTAACCCCAAAACCGGAACGGTAACCATGGAAGTGGGAAAAGCCGTTAAAGAAGTAAAAGCCGGTAAAATCGATTTTAAAGTGGATAAAACGGGGATTGTACATGCATCAGTAGGAAAAGTTTCTTTTGACCCTCAAAAAATTGAGGAAAATGCTGCCGAATTGCTACATACGCTTAATAAGTTAAAACCTTCGGCTGCAAAAGGTACCTATATGAAAAGTATCGCCATATCATCCACAATGGGACCTGGAATCAAAGTGGATCCTAAGAGTATCTAATTAAGATCTAAAAAAACGAAACATGAGAACCAGAGAAGAAAAAGCTCAATTAATAAATGAACTAACCGAAAAATTATCAGGATATAATGTTATATACTTGGTAGATATTTTAGGTCTTGACGCACAAACCACTTCAAATTTACGAAGAGCTTGTCATAAAGAAGACGTAAAACTTCAAGTAGTAAAAAATACCATGCTGAAAAAAGCAATGGATCAATCTGATAAAGATTTCGGAGAGTTAGTAGAAGTATTGGTAGGAAACTCGGCTTTAATGTTATCCGATACAGGAAACAAGCCGGCAAAAATCATTAAAAACTACCGCAAAAAATCAAAAAAACCCGTATTAAAAGGTGCATGGATTGAAGAAGGTATTTATATTGGAGATGAGCAATTGGATAACTTGGTAAATATCAAGTCCAAAGAAGAATTGCTTGGCGAATTGATCGGATTGTTGCAATCTCCTGTTAAAAACGTTCTTTCCGCTCTTCAATCGGGTGGAGGCAAGATTGCAGGTATCTTGAAAACATTATCCGAAAAACCTGAATAATTTTAAATAAAACAAACAAAAAATAATAATTAAAAACGATAGAAAAATGGCAGATTTAAAAGCATTAGCAGAACAATTAGTTAATTTGACAGTAAAAGAAGTAAACGAATTAGCTGATATCATGAAAGAAGAATACGGAATTGAGCCCGCAGCAGCTGCTGTAGCCGTTGCAGGTCCTGCAGCTGGTGGCGCAGAAGGAGCAGGCGAAGAAAAAACAGAATTCGATGTAATTCTTAAATCACCCGGTTCTTCCAAATTGGCAGTCGTAAAATTAGTTAAAGAATTAACTGGTCTTGGACTAAAAGAAGCAAAAGCTGTAGTTGACAGCGCACCTGCACCTGTTAAAGAAGGTGTTTCTAAAGATGAAGCCGAAGGTATCAAAAAATCTTTGGAAGAAGCAGGAGCAGAAGTAGAACTAAAATAGTTCTAACCTATTTTAATTTTTTGGTTTAGGTCTTCCCGATTTCCTTCGGGACAGACCTAAACCAATTTGCGTATAAAATATTTAACGCGTATATATCGCTGAAAATCAGCGTGTAACAATTTTTGTTAACCTTTAATTTTGTCCTTAAAATATGGCAAATACAAAAAAAATCACTCCAAAAAAAGACCAATCCCAAAAACGAGTTAGTTTTTCAAGAGTTAAAAACATTCCTCCTTATCCGGATTTATTGGACATTCAATTAAAATCTTTTCAGGATTTTTTCCAACTTGAAACCAAACCCGAAAATCGTAAAAACGAAGGTCTTTACAAAACTTTTCAGGATAATTTTCCTGTAACGGATACCCGCAATCAATTCGAACTTTCATTTATCGATTATTTTGTGGACCCCCCCCGATATTCTATTCATGAGTGTATTGAAAGAGGACTGACATACAGTGTTCCTTTAAAAGCCCGTTTAAAACTCGAATGTAACGATCCGGAACACGAAGAGTTCGAAACCGTAGTACAAGATGTATATTTGGGAAATATTCCCTATATGACTCCACGAGGTACTTTTGTAATTAACGGAGCCGAAAGGGTAATTGTATCTCAATTGCACAGATCACCCGGCGTTTTCTTCGGACAATCCGTGCATGCAAACGGTACAAAATTATACTCGGCAAGAATTATTCCTTTCAAAGGATCATGGATCGAATTTGCTACGGACATCAATCAGGTGATGTATGCTTATATCGATCGTAAAAAGAAATTACCTATTACTACTCTTCTCAGAGCCATCGGGTTTGAAAGAGATAAAGATATATTGGAAATATTCGGTTTGGCAGACGAGGTAAAAGTGACCAAAACCGGATTGAAAAAAATTGTAGGGAGAAAATTAGCCGCCCGTTTATTAAAAACATGGCATGAAGATTTTGTTGATGAAGATACCGGTGAAGTGGTATCTATCGAACGTAATGAAATTATCCTTGATCGTGATACGGTTATAGAAAAAGAACATTTGGACGATATCTTGGAGTCCGGTTCCAAAACCGTTTTATTGCATAAAGAGGATATTTCCAATTCCGATTTTGCCATTATTTATCATACCTTACAAAAAGATTCTACCAACTCAGGAAAAGAAGCGGTAGAATATATATATAGATTATTACGTAACGCCGAGCCACCCGATGAAGAAACCGCAAGAGGAATCATCGATAAACTATTCTTCTCCGATCAACGTTACAGCTTGGGAGAAGTGGGACGTTACCGTATCAATAAAAAATTAGGCTTGGACATTCCTTTGGATGTACAAGTACTTACCCGTGAAGACATCATTGTCATTATCAAGCATTTGATACAGCTTATTAACTCCAAGACCGAAGTCGATGATATCGATCACTTGTCTAACCGTCGTGTCAGAACCGTTGGAGAACAACTTTCTCAACAATTCGGTGTAGGATTGGCCCGTATGGTAAGAACCATTCGTGAGCGAATGAATGTAAGAGATAATGAAGTATTTACTCCGATAGATTTGATTAATGCCAAAACTTTGTCTTCGGTAATTAAATCATTCTTCGGGACCAACCAGCTGTCTCAATTTATGGATCAAACCAATCCGTTAGCAGAGATTACGCATAAAAGACGTCTTTCTGCATTGGGACCGGGAGGTCTTTCTCGTGAAAGAGCCGGATTTGAGGTGCGTGATGTGCACTATACACATTACGGGCGTTTATGTCCCATTGAAACTCCCGAAGGGCCAAATATCGGTTTGATTTCCTCTTTGGCTGTATATGCCAAAGTAAATGATATGGGATTCATAGAAACTCCCTATCGTAAAGTGGAGAATGCACAGGTGAAATTTGATGAAATCAATTATTTAACCGCCGAAGAAGAAACTACCAAAATTGCTCAGGCAGAAACTCCTACCGATGAGGAAGGAAACATCATTCCCGAATTTTTGGTGGCAAGAGAAGAAGGTGACTTCCCGGTAGTGAATAAAAAAGAAGTGGAGTATATGGATGTGGCTCCGAATCAAATTGCTTCGATTTCGGCTTCCCTTATTCCTTTCTTGGAACATAATGATGCCAACCGTGCCTTGATGGGATCAAACATGATGCGGCAAGCCGTTCCTCTTTTAAATCCCGAAGCTCCTATTGTAGGAACCGGTTTGGAAGAACGTTTGGTAAAAGATTCAAGGATCTTGATCAATGCCGAAGGCGACGGAGTGGTTACTTATGTAGATGCCAAGAAAATAGTGATTAAATATGATCGTACGGAAGATGAAAGATTGGTAAGTTTTGATGAAGATGAAAAAACATACGAATTAGTTAAGTTTAGAAAAACAAACCAAAACACTACTATTAATCTTACTCCTATTGTAAAAAAAGGAGACCGCGTAACCAAAGGACAAGTATTGACCGAAGGATATGCCACGCAAGATGGAGAATTGGCCTTGGGAAGAAACTTGCGAGTAGCATTTATGCCTTGGCAAGGATATAATTTTGAGGATGCAATTGTTATTTCCGAAGAGGTTGTGAAAAACGATTATTTCACCTCTTTGCATATTGTGGAACATTCCTTGGAAGTGCGTGATACAAAATTAGGTCAAGAAGAATTGACCAATGACATTCCTAATGTTAGTGAAGAGGCAACCAAAGATTTGGATGAAAACGGTATGATTCGTATCGGAGCCGAAGTAAAACCGGGAGATATTTTAATAGGAAAAGTAACTCCCAAAGGAGAATCCGATCCTACACCCGAAGAAAAATTACTTCGCGCTATTTTTGGAGACAAAGCCGGCGACGTAAAAGATGCCTCACTCAAAGCTTCTCCTTCTTTACGAGGGGTGGTAATCGATAAAAAACTCTTCACAAGATCGATAAAAGACCGTAGAAAAACTGCTCAGGATAAAGTATTGATCGAGCAACTTGAAAGAGAATTCGAAGGGAAACACGAACAATTGCGTCAGCGTTTGATCGAAAAGCTTTTCACTCTTGTCAACGGAAAAACTTCTCAGGGAGTGAAAAACGATTTGGGAAAAGACATTATTCCAAAAGGAAAGAAATTTACTCTGAAATTATTGAATAGTGTTCATGATTTTGAACATTTGGTACAAGGAACCTGGACAACAGACAAGCATACCAATGAATTGATTTCCGAACTTCTCAATAACTATAAAATTAGATTAAACGAGTTAAAAGGAAATCTTCGTCGTGAGAAATTTGCCATTAGCGTGGGAGATGAATTACCCGCAGGTATTCTCAAATTGGCCAAAGTATTTATCGTACAAAAAAGAAAATTGAAAGTAGGAGATAAAATGGCAGGACGTCACGGAAACAAAGGTATTGTAGCCAAAATCGTGCGTCGTGAAGACATGCCTTTCTTGGAAGACGGTACACCGGTTGATAT
The DNA here is from genome assembly GCA_027061855.1 of Flavobacteriales bacterium. Classification (GTDB taxonomy): domain Bacteria; phylum Bacteroidota; class Bacteroidia; order Flavobacteriales; family Flavobacteriaceae; genus JALSPZ01. Next base: position 35,947 of record JAMOVT010000086.1, on the reverse strand, counting down.
CGTATTGAATCCGCTAGGGGTACCTTCCCGTATGAATATCGGTCAGATTTATGAAACCGTATTGGGATGGATAGGGAAAGAAACCGGCCAGAAATTCTCCACTCCTATTTTTGATGGAGCCAGTGAGGACGATATCATTGCTTTGACCAAAGAAGCCGGCCTGCCCGAGTTTGGAGAGACTTATCTCTATGACGGAGGAACCGGAGAGAAATTTGATCAAAAAGCAACCGTAGGTGTAATCTATATGTTGAAATTAGGACATATGATTGATGATAAGATGCACGCAAGATCCATCGGTCCTTATTCCTTGATTACACAACAACCGCTTGGAGGTAAAGCTCAATTCGGAGGACAACGTCTCGGAGAAATGGAGGTATGGGCACTGGAAGCTTATGGTGCTTCACATACCCTTCAAGAAATGTTAACCATTAAATCCGATGATGTAATGGGAAGAGCAAGAGCCTATACATCTATTGTAAAAGGTGATACAATGCCCGAACCCGGAATCCCCGAATCTTTCAACGTATTGATGCATGAACTCAAAGGATTGGGTCTGGACGTACGCTTGGAAGATAAGGAAGGAAACGATGTTTTGGAAAAAGCACAAAACAAATAAAATTAATTTTTTAGAAAAGTTATGGCAAAAAATAAATATAAAACAATAAAATTTGATAGAATTTCCATCGGGTTATCCTCTCCGGATAAAATCAAAAGAGCATCCAGAGGAGAAGTTTTAAAACCCGAAACTATCAATTATAGAACACATAAACCCGAAAGAGACGGATTATTTTGTGAAAAAATATTCGGCCCGATCAAGGATTATGAATGTGCTTGTGGAAAATACAAAAGAATCCGTTATAAAGGAATCGTTTGTGACCGTTGTGGGGTAGAAGTAACAGAAAAGAAAGTTCGAAGAGAAAGAGTCGGTCATATCGAGTTGGTAGTTCCTGTGGTTCATATCTGGTATTTTAGGTCTTTACCTAATAAAATCGGATATTTGCTGGGATTGCCTACCAAGAAATTGGAAATGATTGTTTACTACGAAAGATACGTGGTAATCAATCCGGGACCGGCAGTAGATGATGAAGGAAATCCCATTCAAAAAATGCAATTCCTTACCGAAGAAGAATATCAAAACATTTTGGATAGACTTCCCGAAGACAACGAATATTTGGAAGACAGCGATCCCAATAAATTCGTCGCCAAAATGGGAGGAGAGGCTATCCGTGATTTATTGGCTTCCATTGATTTGGACGAACTTTCTTATGAATTAAGGGACAAAGCCAGTCATGAAACTTCAAAACAAAGAAAAACCGAAGCGCTTAAACGTTTGCAAGTGGTGGAAGCTTTCCGTCAAGCCAATAAAAGACGTGAAAATAAACCCGAATGGATGGTAATGAACATCATTCCGGTGATTCCTCCCGAATTGCGTCCCTTGGTGCCTTTGGATGGAGGACGTTTTGCCACATCCGACTTAAATGATCTTTATCGTCGTGTGATTATCCGTAATAATCGATTGAAAAGATTGATGGATATCAAAGCACCCGAAGTGATTTTGAGAAATGAAAAAAGGATGTTGCAAGAGGCCGTAGATTCTTTGTTTGACAATACCCGAAAATCTTCGGCTGTAAAAACCGAATCCAATCGTCCTTTAAAATCCCTTTCCGATTCATTAAAAGGAAAACAAGGACGTTTCCGTCAAAACCTTTTGGGGAAAAGGGTGGATTACTCCGCTCGTTCGGTAATTGTGGTTGGACCTAACTTGAAATTATACGAAGCCGGTATCCCCAAAGATATGGCAGCCGAATTATACAAGCCTTTTATCGTGAGAAAACTCATCGAAAGAGGAGTCGTGAAAACCGTAAAATCGGCCAAGAAAATTATCGACAGACGTGATCCGATTGTTTGGGATATCTTGGAAAACGTACTAAAAGGACATCCCGTATTACTCAACCGTGCGCCGACTTTGCACAGATTGGGAATCCAGGCATTCCAACCCAAGTTAATCGAAGGAAAAGCCATTCGTTTGCATCCTTTGGTATGTTCGGCTTTTAATGCCGACTTCGACGGTGACCAGATGGCTGTTCACCTTCCTTTGGGACCTCAGGCGATTCTCGAAGCTCAATTATTGATGTTGGCTTCTCAAAATATCTTAAACCCTGCAAACGGTTCGCCTATTACGGTACCTTCACAAGATATGGTATTGGGATTATATTATATTACAAAACCCAAGAAATCCACACCCGAAGATCCCGTTAAAGGAGAAGGTATGACTTTCTATTCCCCGGAAGAGGTAAAAATTGCCATGAATGAAGGGAAATTGGATTTACATGCCGATATCAAAGTTCTTATCAAAGATTTTGATGAAGAAGGAAATGAATTTGAAAGATTGGTGCAAACCACTCCGGGTAGAATTTTATTTAACGAAGTAAAACCCGAGAAAGTTCCTTATATCAATGATGTATTGACCAAAGGTTCGTTAAGAAAAATCATTTCCGACGTATTAAAGAAAACCGATGTGCCGACTACAGCCAAATTCTTGGATGAAATCAAAGAGTTGGGATATTATTATGCTTTCAAAGGTGGATTATCCTTTGGTTTGAGTAATATTATGGTACCGGAAGAAAAGAAAGAGATTGTAGATGCCGCCAAAAAAGAAGTCGATGCCATTAATGCCGACTATGCAATGGGGGTTATTTCCAAAAAAGAAAAATATAACAAAACGGTAGATGTTTGGACAAATGCCAATGTGCAATTGACCGAAATATTGATGAGACGAATCACAGAAGATAAACAAGGATTTAACTCCGTTTATATGATGTTGGATTCCGGTGCACGGGGTTCAAAAGATCAGATTCGTCAGCTTATCGGTATGCGTGGATTGATGGCAAAGCCCAAGAAATCTACTGCCGGTGGTGGTGAAGTAATTGAAAACCCGATCTTATCCAACTTTAAAGAAGGATTATCCATTCAGGAATACTTTATCTCTACTCACGGGGCACGTAAAGGTTTGGCGGATACCGCTTTGAAAACAGCTGATGCCGGATATTTAACACGTCGTTTGGTAGATGTATCGCAAGATGTAGTTGTAAGAGAAGAAGATTGTGGAACATTGCGAGGCATCAAAGTCGAAGCCTTAAAGAAAAACAATGATATTGTCGAGACATTGGGTGAAAGAATCCTTGGACGTGTAACGCTCAATGATGTATATGACCCCGAGACGGGAGAATTAATCATAGGTGCCGGTGAGGAAATTACCGAAAAAATAGTGGAGAAAATAAATGAAACTTCCTTGGAATCCATTGAAGTACGTTCTCCTCTTACTTGTGAATCCAGACACGGAGTTTGTGCAAAATGTTACGGACGAAACTTGGCTACCGGTGAAATGGTAGAAAAAGGAGAAGCCGTAGGAGTGGTTGCCGCTCAGTCTATTGGAGAGCCCGGTACACAGTTGACCTTACGTACATTCCACCAAGGAGGGGTTGCAGGAAATATTTCTGAACAATCCAACCTTATCGCCAAATTTGACGGTATATTGGAAATCACGGATCTTAAAACCGTAAAATCGGAAGAAGACGGAGTTGAAGTGGATATTGTTATTTCCAGAACTTCAGAGGTAAAAATTATCGGTGAGAAGAGTGGAAAAGTTTTGAGTACAAATCAATTGAGTTACGGTTCTAAATTGTACAAAAAACCGGGAGAAAAAGTATTGAAAGGAGAGATTATTGCCGAATGGGATCCTTGGAACTCGGTAATTATATCGGAATTCGGAGGAAAAATCCAGTTCGAAAATATCATTCCCGGAACCACCTGTCAGCTTGAAAAAGATGAGCAAACCAACCGTGAGGAATTGGTAATTACGGAAAGTAAGAATAAAAAACTCATTCCGACCATTAAGATTTTGGATAAATCGGGAGAGGTTTTACGATCCTATAACCTTCCGTTGGGAGCACGAATTATGGTAAAAGACGGAGAGAAAATCAAACCGGGAACCATCTTGGTGAAAATCCCTCGTAGTTCTGTAAAAGCAGGCGATATCACGGGAGGTTTGCCCAGGGTAACCGAATTGTTTGAAGCACGTAATCCTTCCAACCCTGCTGTGGTTTCAGAGATTGACGGAGTAGTATCCTTCGGAAAAATCAAGCGTGGAAACAGAGAGATTATCGTTACTTCCAAATCCGGTGAGGTGAAGAAGTACTTAATCAAACTTTCCAATCAGATTTTGGTTCAGGAAAACGATTATATCAAAGCCGGAACACCTTTATCCGATGGAGCCATTACACCTAACGATATCCTTAAAATTAAAGGGCCTTCTGCCGTTCAACAATACTTGGTAAATGAAGTACAGGAAGTATATCGTTTACAAGGGGTAAAAATCAATGATAAGCACTTTGAAGTGGTGGTAAGACAAATGATGCAGAAAGTAATGATTGAAGAGTCAGGAGATACTACTTTCTTACCGGGAGAATTGGTTCATAAATTTGATTTTATCGAAGAAAATGACCGTTTATCTTCATTGAAAGTTGTGGAAGATCCGGGAGATTCTACCAAGTTTAAAGCAGGTCAATTGGTTACTCCGAGAGAACTGCGTGAAGAGAATTCTATTTTAAGACGTCAGGATAAAAAATTGGTTAAAGTAAGAGATGTAATTCCTGCTACGGCATCACCCGTATTACAAGGAATTACAAGAGCTTCTCTACAAACCAAATCCTTTATCTCTGCTGCTTCCTTCCAGGAAACAACCAAAGTATTGAACGAGGCTGCTATCAGAGCCAAAGTAGATAATTTGGAAGGCTTGAAAGAGAATGTAATCGTAGGAAGAAAAATTCCTGCGGGAACCGGCTTGAAAGAATACGAGAATATTATCGTCGGAAGAAAAGACGAGTATGAAAATATGGTAATTGATGCCATGCAAGATTTTAACGAATAATTTTTAAACTTATACCGAAATGAAAGACCCGAAAAAACAACAGCAAATCAATATTGAATTGCCCGAAGACGTAGCCGAAGGAGTATATGCAAACTTGGCTATTATCAATCATTCGGTATCTGAGTTTATTATTGATTTCGTAAAAATCATGCCCGGTGTACCTAAGGCAAAAGTAAAATCGAGAGTGATACTTACACCTCAACATGCCAAACGATTGTTACGCGCATTGAGTGATAATATTAATCGTTTTGAAAAGGTACACGGACCTATTAAAGATTATGAGCAATCCGGGCCGCCTCCGATTAATTTCGGTCCGACCGGAGAAGCCTAAATTTTAATAAAAAAAGCGAGAGACATAAAGTTTCTCGCTTTTTTATATCTTTAAGCTTATGAAAAAGATTTTCTTTCTTTACATACTGATAATTATATCTTGTTCTCCCTCAAAAGAACAAAAACCAGAAAAATTTAGAGGTAATTTTTCGATGCAAGAAAACACACTTATGCAAGAGGCGCGGAAAATTATAAAAAATGCCTATTTCGCAGAATATATTTCCATAGACTCTATGGGATATCCAAAGACAAGAGTTATTGAACCTTTTTCTCCCACACAACAATGGAAAATCTATTTTGGAACCAATCCAAGATCAAGAAAAGTTAAAGAAATAATGAAAAATCCGAAAACAGCGATGCATTATTTCGATAAGACACAATTGGCTTATGTATCCTTATATGGTAAATCCCATATTATCCGGGACAGCCTTTTGCGGCAGAGATATTGGAAACCTGCCTGGGAAGCCTTTTATCCGGATAAAGAAAAGGATTATTTATTGATTGAATTTATTCCGGAGTTCATGGAAATCATAAATATAAGCAAAGGATTTACGGGCGATTCTTTAACTTGGAAACCGCATCGTATTGAATTAAGATATTAGTTTACGATAGTCCCTAAATTTTCTCCTTCAATAAGTCTTAAAAGATTTCCTTTGGTATTCATATCAAAAACAATAATCGGTAATCCATTGTCTTTTGCCAGAGCAAAAGCAGTAGAATCCATAATTTTTAAGTCTTTTTGAAGAGCTTCATCATAAGAAATGCCCTGATATTTAACAGCATCTTTGAATTTTTCGGGATCTTTATTATATATTCCGTCTACTCTTGTTCCTTTAAAAATGGCATCGGCATTGATTTCCAAAGCTCGTAATACGGCACCGGTATCAGTAGTAAAAAACGGATTTCCGGTTCCACCGGTAAAAATTACTACCTTTTTTTCTTTTAATAATTCTTTGGCTTTTAAAGGGGAAACCACATCGGCGATTTTTTCTACTTTCAAGCCGCTGAGGATTTCACTTGCGATACCTTGTTTTAGAAAAACACTTTGGAGTGCCATTCCGTTTATTACCGTAGCAAGCATCCCCATAAAATCTCCTTGGGTACGGTCCATCATTTTACCGGCTTCCGATAAGCCTCTGAAAATATTTCCTCCTCCGATGACGATTCCTATTTCAATCCCTTTTTCTATTAAGGGTTTGATTTCTTCAACAAATTCATTGACTTTGTCAGGATCTATACCGTAAGATTTATTTCCCATTAATGATTCTCCACTGAGTTTAAGAAGGATTCTTTTATATTTCATCATGTCATTTCTTATTTTTGCTAAATTAAGCAAAATAAAAAAAATAGCTTAATTTTGTTTGAAATGATTTTTTAGTTTATTTAGATATGACCCGGTATTTTCCCTTTTTCTTTTTTATATTTTTTTCTTATGTCACAACTTACGGACAACAAGAAACTTTGGTAATTGACTCTATTTATCAACCGGATAAGCATTATTATGAAGATCAATTGTATTTTGGTTTGTCATATATCGTATTGAAAGATCTTCCTCCGGATGTAAAACAAAATGGTTTTTCAAATTCGCTTCGTTTTGGTTTGATACGTGACTTTCCGGTAAATGAACAACGTAATTTTGGATTTGGAGTGGGTTTTGGTTACAGTAGGGACGTTTATTATCATAATTTAAAAATCTATGTGGATGAACAGACCGGTAATGTGCTTTTTCAATCTTTGGAGGGAATAGATTATAAAACCAATTCGTTTACAGTGCATAAACTTGACTTTCCGGTTGAAATACGATGGAGGGGAAGTACTCCTACCAAATTCAAATTTTGGAGATTATACACGGGAATTACTTTTTCTTATGTATTAAATTCCGAATCGCAATTTGTAACCGATAAAGCCAATATCATATATAAAAAACTAGAAATTAGTGAGCCTTGGCGTTTTGGGTATACCTTGGCAGTAGGATATGGTTTATGGAATTTTTCATTATATTATGGATTAAATAATATCATAAAAGAAGAAATAAAATACAATAATAATCCTATTAATATGAGAGATTTTCATTTGGGAGTGATTTATTATTTTTTGTAATTTTGAATTTTAAAAAAACGAAAATTTATGGGACAAACAAAATTGATTTGGAAAAGAGGAATGCAATTTGATGCATATACACCGGGAAAAGATGAACCGATTCCGATTGAGGCAGAAGAAAAGTTCGGAGGAAAAGGAGAAGGCTATCAACCCAAGCCCTTTATGTTAGTGGCTTTGGCCGGATGTACCGGATTGGACGTAGCCGCATTAATGAAAAAAATGAGAATTGATGAGGATGTAACCGATTTTAATATCGATATTGATGCACATATGACTGAGGAGCACCCCAAGTATTATGATAAAGTGCATGTGATTTATAATTTTAAAGGCAAGAATCTCAATAAAGAAAAATTGACCAAATGTGTTACTTTATCAGAAAGTCGCTATTGTGGTGTATATAAAATGTTCAGAAGTTTTGCCGAAGTAACCTATGAAATCAATTTTATAGAAGAATAATTCTAATCACTTTTTGAAGAAAAAGGAGCCTGCTGGCTCCTTTTTTTATTTATAATACTCCAAACATTTGTAACAAAAGGATAATTACCAGGAAAATCATGAGCATTCCCATCAAATACAAGACACTGTCAGTTGCTTTCATATTGAAATATTTTCTGCAAAGATGCAGAAAAATTAGATAAAATTTAAAATAATTTTGAAATAAAATATCCTGTTGAAAATTTAATAAAAATTTGCTGATTATTAAAATTTTTAAAGTAAAAATTATGTTAATTTAAAATCTTATTTAACTTTGGCCTTATATGTTTATTCAATTTTATTATGGGAGATTTTAATGTACGTTTGGCCAATTCTGAAAAAGAGATTAAGAATTTCACTAAAAACCTTTTGAAAGATGTACAAGCTTTTGAAAAGATGCTTGAAGAGGACAGGTTTGAAAAAGGAGTGTATAAGATCGGAGCCGAACAGGAATTTTGTTTGGTAGATCAGAACTATAAACCTTTTCCGGTGAACCTGGAAGTGCTGGAAGAAGCAAAAATGGATAATCTGAGCCCCGAATTGGCAAAATTTAATTTGGAAACCAATGCTTCTCCGCGTGATTTTACTGGAAATGCCCTTTCCGAAATGGAAAAAGAAATTTTCCAAGATCTTGAAAAAGTGCGCAAAATTGTTCAAAAAAAAGGAGGGGATTTAATTTTAACAGGCATTTTGCCAACCATTCGCAAATTTGATATTGGAAGAGACAATATTACTCCTTTTGAAAGATATTATGCTCTGATGGATGCGTTAAAAGCTATGCGTGGAGAAGAATTTCTTATTAATATATATGGAATAGATGAACTGAATATCCGCTTGGACAGTGGGATGATTGAAGCGGCAAATACCGGATTTCAGGTTCATTTGCAAGTGGATGCCGATAAGTTTGTAAAAAAATACAATATTGCCCAGGCTATTGCCGGCCCTGTTTTGGCCACAGCAGTGAATGCTCCTTTATTATTCGGAAAGAGATTGTGGCGTGAAACGAGAATAGCCTTATTTCAACAAGCGATTGATACAAGAGTAAGTACCGAGCATATTAGAGAACATCATCCGCGGGTAACTTTTGGAACCGGCTGGATTAAAGATTCTGTAATGGATCTCTTTAAAGAAGATATTTTACGTTACCGTGTATTATTGGGAGCGGATATCAATGAGGATAGTTTGGAGATGGTAAAAAGAGGTGAAACTCCGTCACTAAAAGCTTTGACTGTGCATAATTCAACCATTTACAGATGGAACAGGCCGGTGTATGGAATATCTCCCAACGGAAAACCTCATTTACGTATAGAAGCCCGGATGTTTCCCGCCGGTCCTACTATTCTGGATGAAATGGCCAATACCGCTTTTTGGTTGGGTTTGATGGAAGGTTATTGCAAGAGGCTGGATGATGTAACGCAGTTGATGAATTTTGACGATGCCAAAGATAATTTTTATGCAGCGGCCAGAAGTGGAATGACCAAGCAATTCACCTGGTTTAACAAGAAAAAATACAGCCTGAGGGATTTGGTTGTAAAAGAATTATTACCGGTAGCCAGAGAAGGTTTAAAATTAAGGAAAATGAAATCCGAAGATATTGACAAATACCTCGGAATTATAGAAGAAAGAGTCAATATAGGACAAAATGGAAGCTCATGGATATTGGATACTTTTAAAGAATTTCAAGACAAAGCCTCAAAAGAGGAAATTTTATCTTTGATTACAGAATCAGCTATCGAAAATCAGAAAAAGGAAATTCCGGTGCATAAGTGGAATATACCGGATTTAAATGCTCTGCCTCATTGGCGTCCTTCGGATTTATTGGTAGAAGAAGTGATGCAAACCGATATTTTATCTGTTCAGCCCAATGACATTTTGGAATTTGTTGCCGACATGATGAACTGGGCCAAACTTCGCTATGTACCCGTGGAAAATGAAAAAGGCGATTTTGTAGGCTTGGTCACTTCAAGAGGCTTGCTTCGTATATTACGAAAGATGAATGAAGATACCGGCTTGAAAGATTTAAAAGTAAAGGATATAATGATCGAAAAACCTTTGACCGTAGCTCCTGATCAAAAAGTGGAAGAAGCTATGGAAATCATGGATAAACACAAAATAGGCTCCTTACCGGTTATCCAAAATAATAAACTTATTGGAATGCTTACCGAAGCCGACTTTTTTCATCTGAGTAAACGCTTGTTTAAACGCTTTAAATAATTGATGTAATTAGTATATTTGCAATTATTTTGAAAGCAAAAATATGAATTCACCTCATATAATCGATATTTTAGGCAAAGACGAATCCCATAAGGTAATTATCATCGGAGGCATGCATGGGAATGAAGTTTCGGGTTTGGAAGCCATTGATAAAGTGACTGAGCAATTGAAAGCTCATCCGGAATATTTAAAGAAGGGAAAAGTATATTTTTTAAAAGGGAATTTATCTGCCTTGCAAACCGGGGAACGGTTTATTGATAAAGACTTAAACCGGTTATGGTTGGATGAATATATCACAGGGGATCTTGAAGAAATAGCCGACACAAAAGACTTGAAAGAACTACATGCGATAATAGAAAATATTTGTCAACAGAATTATAAAGACTGTACATTACTGGACTTACATACATTTTCGGCAGAAAGTGGAATCTTCTGTATCCCGACTCACAATAAAAAAAGTTTGGATCTCGCTTCTTCTTTTCATATTCCTTTTATTGAAAAGCTTTCCGAGAGTCTTCCGGGAACTGCTTTGGCTTATTACGGAAACAAAGGAATGACGAGTATTGTGGTAGAAGGAGGAACCCATGGAACCTCACGAGCCACAGAGAATCTGGAAGCGGCAATATGGCACCTGTTGGCTTATGAAGGAATTGTAAAAGATGATTTGGAAATAGTCAAAAGAAGCCGTAAAAAGCTACAAAAAGAGGGAGAAGTTTATCCTTACCATTTGGAATTGACTTATCGTCACCAATTGGATGACAGCCGGTTTTTTAAAATGAATAAAGGCTATTATAACTTTAAACAAATCGATCAAAATGAGCCTTTGGCAACACATTACCAAAAACAAATTAAAAGCCCGCAAAAAGGATTTATGCTGATGCCGTTGTATCAAAAAAAAGGTAGTGACGGTTTTTTTATTGTGAAAGAAATAAAAGATATTTACAGCAAAAAAAGATAGTGACTATTTTCTTTTCACTTTGATTTTTTTGATTCTTTTTCCATCCATAGAAGTGGCGGTAAGTTCAAAACCGTCAAAATTTATTTTATCATTCCGGTTCGGAAATCCTCCGAAATGCTCTAAAAAGAAGCCGGCCAAACTCTCTGCATCTCCTTTTTCTTTTTCAAATTTTGTTTCTTCTTCATCGCTGAGTTCCATGATTTTATAAAAATCTTTAAGAGCGGTTTTACCTTCAAATTCGTAGGTGTTTTTATTGATGCGTAAAAACTGATGCTCATCGGTATCATATTCATCTGTGATTTCCCCTACGATTTCCTCTATTACATCCTCCAAAGTAATGATTCCAGAAGTTCCTCCATATTCATCCACTACTACTGCCAAATGCGTTTTTTTATCTTGGAAATCTTTTAGCAAATCATCCAACTTGATATTTTCGGGGACAAAAAAGGGTTGTCGCAAAAGAGAAAGCCAATCAAAATTTTCTTGGTTTAAGTAAGGCAATAAATCTTTGGCAAAAAGTACACCGATTATATTGTCAATATTTTCATGATATACGGGAATACGTGAAAAGCCATGGGAACTCACTTCCTTAATTACCTCGTTAGAAGTAAGCGTATCTTCCAAAGCAAATACATCGATTCGCGGTTTCATTATTTGTTTGGCTTCAGTTTCTCCGAAGGAAATAATACCGTCAAAAATTTTCTTTTCTTCCTCGGAGGTTTCACTGTCTTCTGTCATTTCCAATACTTGGGAAAGTTGGTCAACAGAGAGGTTAACATTTTCTTTTTTTAATTTTTTTTCAACCAACTTGGTCGATTTTACCAGAATAATGCTCAGAGGATAAAGGATTTTTTGCAAAAACTGAATGGGTTTTGCCATTAGCAAAGCAAAACGTTCGGGATGTCTGTTGGCATATACCTTGGGTAAAATTTCACCGAAAAGTAAGATTAAAAAAGTAACCAGCCCGATTTCGATAATGTATTTCCACCATCCTCCGATACCTTCCAGTAGAATTGCAGTCAGATAAGTAGACAAAATTACAATACCTATATTAATAAAATTGTTGGCTACCAAAATAGTCGCCAATAGCTCTTTGGGTTTTTTGAGTAAAGAAATAATGATTTCTCCGTTTTTTTTCTTTTTAAGTTCGTCAAGTTGTACAGGAGTCAGAGAAAAAAAAGAGGTCTCCGAACCTGAAATTAAGGCCGACAAAATCAATAAGACAATTATTGAAATGAGATAAGGCAGTAATTGATAAAAGACAGACAAGCTATCCGGGTCATCCATAGTTTATAAAATTAAAAAGGTAAATCGTCTTCTTCGGGTTCCGGCAAAGAAGAATCGGTTTTTGGTTCAACGTTATTAGTATTTTGCGTTGGAGAGGTTGAAGGATTATTCGGGTTGGGTTGCGCCGAAGGTTTAGGAGATAAAAAAGTAAATTCGGTGACATGGATCTCTGTCATATAGCGTTCTCTTCCGGTCTCGTCTGTCCATCTCCGTGTTTTTAAACGTCCTTCCAGATATACTTTATCACCTTTTTTTGCATAACGTTCAAAAATTTCGGCCAATTTATTTCGCACAACAATATTATGCCATTCGGTATTGACTACTTTTTCGCCGGTTTGTTTGTTGATATAACTATCATTGGTAGCCAAAGGAAAGCGTCCGATAGAATTTCCTCCTTCAAAGAAATGCATTTTTACATTGTCTCCGAGATGTCCGATTAAGATGACTTTATTGATTGTTCCGTTCATGATAAAAATTAATTACAGTATTTTACAGATACATTATAATTCAAAGGTATATCAATTAAAATAATTATCCAAAAATTTTGCAATAACAATAGGAAAAGGATACCTCTCGATATCTTTGGGTTCTATAAAGAATCCTGTGGAAGTGCAAGTATTTAGTATCCAGAAGTTTATGTGTAGTTTTTGATGAGAAAGAAGATGGGTAAGCGAATTGATTTTTTTTGCATTTTTTCCTGTCTTCAAATTATATTTACGTAGAAATTCTTTCATTTCCTCTTCTTTGAGATTTTTGGAGTTCGTTTCTATCAAAGGAAGTTGATACAGATTTTTCCAAATTCCTTTTTCCGTTCTTTTTTCTATGAGGAATTCCCCTTCACAGTATATAAGAAAAAAGTGAAGGTGACGGGAACGTATTTTTTGGATTTTGATTTTGACCGGTAATTGATTTACTTTTCCGGTTTGATATGCTATACATTGTTGTTGGAAAATACATTTGCCACAATCGGGTGAGGAGGGAGTGCATTGCATGGCTCCGAATTCCATCATTGCTTGATTAAACAAACCCGGATTGTCGGGGTCAATTATTTTTTCGGCTTTTTGTCTGAAAATTTTCACTTCCGATGAGGAGGCAATATTATTTTCCAATCCATAATACCGGGATAAAAAACGCATTACATTTCCATCTATTGCCGGTACTTTTTGCCCGAAAGCAAAAGAGGCAATGGCGGCGGCCGTATAGGGTCCGATACCTTTCAAGCGGAGTAATCCTATATAATCGGATGGAAATTTCCCTTGATAATTATTGATTAAATCTTTGGCGGTAAAATGCAAATTTCTCGCACGGGAATAATACCCCAAACCTTCCCATGCTTTCAGAACTTCCTGTTCATTTGCAGCAGCCAATTTATGAAGACTTGGAAATTTTTCAATAAATTTATGATAATAATCAATGCCTTGCACTACTCGGGTTTGTTGCAGGATAATTTCGGAAACCCATATAAGATAAGGATCGGTTGTTTTTCGCCAAGGTAAATCACGCGCATTTTCTTTATACCAATTCAGAAGTTGTTTTGTGTTCATCGGGCGCAAAAATAAACAAAAGAAGTTTCTTTATTATTATTAATAGTATAAAAGTTTGTTGAATAAAAATATTTTAAAAAGATATTCTAATCTTTTGCATTTCAATTATATGTATTATATTTGCAAACCCAATAATTAAACAAAAGAGACTTATAAAAGAATAATTATGACAAAAGCAGAAATTGTTGCGAAGATTGCTGATAAGACAGGACTTGATAAAAAAGATGTCCTGGCAGTGGTTGAACATTTTGTCGATGAAGTTAAAAACAGTTTAGCTTCAAACGAAAATGTTTATTTAAGAGGTTTTGGAAGCTTTATAAACAAATATAGAGCGGAAAAAGTTGGAAGAAATATTTCAAAAAACACTTCCATTAAAATTCCGGCTCATTATATTCCTGCCTTCAAACCTTCCAAAACATTTGTAAATCAGATTAAAGAAAACGTAAAACCTTAAGACTATGCCAAGCGGAAAAAAAAGAAAACGTAAAAAAATTGCTACGCACAAACGTAAAAAAAGAAGTAGAGCAAACAGACATAAAAAGAAAAAGTAGGTCTTCCTACTTTTTCTTTTAAAAAACTCTACAAGAGATCATTGACATATTAACCCTTAAAAAACGAAGGAATGGATACAGAATTAATCATTCGGTCTACGCCTTCCGCTATTGACTTTGCCTTGGTAAAAGACGGCAAGCTCACTGAACTTCACAAAGAGGAAACTTCCAGTAAATTTAATGTAGGAGATGTTTTTCTAGCCCGTACAAACAAAGTAATCCCCGGTTTAAATGCCGCTTTTGTTCATGTTGGTTCTGAAAAAGACGGTTTTTTACATTATCATGATTTAGGACCGCAAATCAAATCACTCATTAAATTTCTGAAGCAAGCAGGATCCGGAAAATTAAAGGATTTCTCATTAAAAAATTTTACTTTAGAACCCGATATTGACAAAGCGGGCAACATCAAAGATGTTTTAAAATCAAAACAAAATCTTTTAGTTCAAATATTAAAAGAACCTATTTCCACAAAAGGCCCGCGACTTACTTCTGAAATCTCATTAGCCGGTCGCTATCTTATATTGGTTCCTTTTTATAACAAAGTTTCCGTATCACAAAAAATTGACGATGAAGCAGAAAGAGAACGTCTGATCAGGCTGGTAAGAAGTATAAAACCAAAAAATTTTGGAGTAATTATACGAACGGCAGCCAAAGACAGAAAAGTAGCGGAACTCGATAAAGACCTACAAAACTTAATTGAAAAATGGAATGCATTAGCTTCCAAAATTCAATATGCACATCCACCGCAAAAAATATTTGGAGAAAGCAATCGTGTAACGAGTATGTTACGTGATATTTTAAATAATAATTTTACCAAAATTGTAGTGGATGATGAATTGCTATACCTGGAAATATTGGATTTTATCAGAGATATAGCCCCGGATTTAGAATCCATTGTAAAATACCATGATTCCAAAGTGCCTATTTTTGAAAAATATGGCATTGAGAGACAGATAAAATCTTCTTTCGGAAGACATGTCATGCTGGATAAAGGTGCGTATTTGATTATTGAACACACCGAAGCCATGCATGTGATTGATGTAAACAGCGGTAACTCATCCGATAAAAAACAAAGCCAGGAAGAAAATTCTCTTCAAGTGAATTTGCAAGCAGCTGCCGAAGTAGCCCGTCAATTGCGTTTGCGGGATATGGGAGGTATCATTGTGGTGGATTTCATTGATTTAAAGGATCCTGAAAACAGGAAGAAACTCTATGAAAAAATGAAAGAGGAAATGGCTGATGACAGAGCAAAACATAAGATTTTGCCCTTGACTAAATTCGGCTTGATGCAAATCACCCGTCAGCGTTTCCGCCCCGAAAGAAATATTGAAACCACTGAGAAAGATCCCAGTTTGGTGATGAAAGGACAAACGGATGCGCCGATTACTCTCATTTCAAAAATGGAAGGAGAAATTAAAAAAATGGCAGAAAAAGGCTATAAAAAAATAAGCCTGCATTTGCACCCGTTTATTGCCGCTTACCTTACCAAAGGATTGTTTTCCATCAAAAACAAATGGTGGTGGAAATATAAAATCAAAGTAAATGTGCAACCCCGCGATTCATTTAAGTATTTGGAATACAAATATTTTGACGGGGAAGAACAAATCCAATTATAAAAAAATCGAAGCAATCGCTTCGATTTTTTTTTGGTCTTTTTTTAGCTTATTTTTGTTAGAAAGAAAAAGTCATGATTTATTTCTTATTATTTGCAGTGGTGATTGCAGGAGGTCTGATTGCCTATTTTATCAAAGACCTTAAACCTCAATATATACATTTTTTATTGAGTTTCAGTGGAGCTTATTTATTATCGATAATCGTTTTTCATATTCTTCCCGATGTATATGCGGTTCCCGACAAAAAGATTGGAGTGTTTATCCTTTTGGGAATACTTTTTCAATTATTCTTAGAAGTTTTTTCACATGGGGCCGAGCACGGTCATCAACATGCTTTTCTTAAAAAAACACCTTGGCTGGTTTGGATAAGTTTATGTATTCACGCCTTTATGGAAGGACTGCCGATAAATTCCGGAGACCATTTTCATTCATCCTATTTTTATGCCATTTTGGTACATAAACTCCCCATATCAATTATTCTTACTACTTTAATGATTTCAGCAGGTTATTCATTACGAAAAATTTTATTGCTATTGAGTATTTTTGCTGCCATGTCTCCCCTTGCGGCATGGTTGGGGCATGAACTCACTTTTCTTAAAGAATATGAAGCTTATATCAATGCATTCGTAGCAGGTATTTTAACTCATGTGGGAACCACTATCTTATTTGAAAACGAGCATTCGCATGATTTTAAAATCCGAAAATTTTTAGTGATAATTATAGCAATGGTTTTGGCTTATATGGCTTGATAGATATGGAGAGTAAAGTTGTATTCGGATTAGGGAGCAATAAAGGAAACCGGTTGCGTAATATTGAAAATGCTTTGTTTTATATTTCCTCACGCATTGGAAAAATAACAAGTGTATCGTCTATCTATGAATCACCCGCTATGGATTTTGAAGGGGATTACTTTTATAATTTAGCCTTGGAAGTCGAAACTTCTTTTTCGCCTTTCCAAATATTAAAAATCACCCGTGAAATTGAGAGAACCTTGGGAAGAGAAGAAAAAAGCATCGACAAAAAATACAAAAACCGGAGTCTGGATATCGACATCTTATACATTGATAATGAATTTATTGATGAAGATTTATTGAAAATTCCCCATCCCGGCATTCCGGATAGAAATTTTGTTTTATACCCTTTGGCAGAAATTTTACCCGATTATTTTCATCCTCAATTAAAAAAAAATCATTTAGAATTACTAACTTTATCGCCTGATAAAAATCAACCGAAAAGACTCGAGAAAAAATTGGAATACAACAAAGAAATACCATTTAATTTTATCGCCATAGAAGGAAATATCGGTGCGGGAAAAACTACTTTTGCCACCCAATTTGCCAAAGATTTCAATTCGAAATTGGTCTTGGAACGTTTTGAAGAAAATGCCTTTTTACCTAAATTTTATGAAGATCCGAAACGCTATGCTTTTCCGCTTGAAATGTCTTTTTTGGCAGATAGATATCAGCAGCTTTCGGACGATTTGGCTCAATATGATTTGTTTAAAACTTCTGTAATTTCCGATTATTACGTATTTAAATCATTGATTTTTGCCAATGTCACTCTCTCAGAAGAAGAATACGGTCTTTACAGAAAGATTTTTAATTTCATGTATAAAGATTTAGTAAAACCCGACCTCTATATTTACCTTTACCAAAACATCGATCGTCTATTGGAAAATATTAAAAAAAGAGGGCGTGAATACGAGCAATCCATCAAAGGGGAATATTTGGAACAAATCCATGAAGGCTATATGAATTTTATCAAAACACAAAAAGATTTGAATGTTTTGATATTGGATATCAGTAATATAGACTTTGTGAAGGAACCTAAATATTACCATCAAATGATAGAAACCATTCTTGCTCATTCTTCTCAAGAAAAACAATTGATCATAGAGAAAATTTAAGCCTTTCTACAAGGAATGATTTTTGATAATCTGTAAAAAATAACGTATATTTGAAAAAACGCTAAAAAAGTAAAATTATGAGTGAAGAACTTAATTTTATATATGATGAAGCCGAAGAGCATATGCAAAAAAGCATACAACATCTTGAGCACGAACTGAAAAGTATCCGTGCCGGAAAAGCTTCTCCGCAAATGTTATCAACCGTAACCGTCGATTATTACGGGACGCAAACTCCTTTATCTCAAGTAGCCAATGTAGGAGTGCAAGATGCACGTACATTGACGATACAACCTTGGGAAAAGAATTTGCTTCATGTGATTGAAAAAGCGATAATGGAAGCCAATATCGGTTTTAATCCGATGAATAACGGAGAAAAAATTATTATTAATGTTCCTCCGTTGACAGAAGAACGCAGAAAAGAATTGGTGAAAAAAGCAAAAGATGAAGCTGAAATTGCCCGGGTAAGTATTCGAAATATTCGTAAGGATGCCAATAATGACATAAAAAAAATGGAGAAAGAAAAAGAGATATCCGAAGACGAGTCAAAGATGGCACACGATAAAATTCAGGAACTGACCGATAAATATATCAAAGAGGTTGAAAAACATTTGGAGAAAAAAGAAAAAGACATAATGACCGTTTAAGTAACTAATACAATGGCAAAAAAAGATACAGACAAAAAAGCACAAGCAGAACTGGAAGCAAAAAGAAAAGCGCTGGAACTGACTTTAAATAAATTGGAAAAAACCTATGGAAAAGGAACCGTGATGACTCTTGGTTCTCAACCCGTAGAAGAACAAGATGCTATACCCACCGGTTCCATTGGTTTGGATATTGCGATGGGTATCGGCGGTTATCCTCGAGGACGGGTAATTGAAATTTACGGTCCCGAATCTTCGGGAAAAACAACATTGGCCTTGCATGCTATCGCAGAGGCGCAAAAAAAAGGGGGAATTGCGGCGTTTATCGATGCAGAACATGCTTTTGACCGTTTCTATGCCAAAAATCTTGGAGTGGATGTAGAGAATCTTATCATCTCACAGCCTGATTATGGTGAGCAAGCCTTGGAAATTGTTGATAACCTTATTCGATCGGGAGCCATTGATATAATCGTGGTGGATTCAGTAGCCGCTTTGACTCCTAAAAGTGAAATTGAAGGAGAGATGGGAGACTCAAAAATGGGACTGCATGCCCGTTTGATGTCACAAGCCTTGAGAAAATTGACCTCCTCTATTGCCAAAACCAATTCTACGGTTATTTTCATTAACCAGTTGAGGGATAAAATCGGAGTGGTATTTGGAAATCCTGAAACTACAACCGGAGGAAATGCCTTGAAATTTTATTCTTCGGCACGTCTGGATGTACGTCGTTCCACTCAAATTAAAGACTCCCAAGGGAATGTCATGGGAAATAAAACACGTGTAAAAGTTGTAAAAAACAAAGTGGCACCTCCTTTTAAAACAGCCGAATTTGATATTATGTACGGAGAAGGAATTTCGCGCGTGGGCGAATTATTAGACCTTGCCGTAGATTTTGATATCATTAAAAAAAGCGGCTCTTGGTTTAGCTATGGCGATACCAAATTAGGACAAGGAAGAGATGCCGTGAAAAATCTGATTGCCGATAATCCCGAATTAATGGAAGAATTGGAAGAAAAAATTAAAGAGCACTTAAAAAATAAGGAAGATTAATTTCTAATATATTTTATATATTTAAAGCGGTATCTCATTGCCGCTTTTTTTATGTCTGTTTTTACTTCCTTATTGCAGTTATTTTTTCCACGCGAATGCCTTTCGTGTGGCGCTTTACTATCGGAACAAGATAAAGAAATTTGTCATATATGTTTAAGTCGTTTGCCTTATACAACCTATAAACTGGATCAAAATAATGATGTTTATAAGCAAATAATACCCTTTGTGGAAATAGAAGCAGCTACTTCATTGTTTTTCTTTTCCAAACAAGGAATGATACAGGAACTTCTGCATCAATTAAAATATAAAGGACATCAGGAATTAGGAGATATTTTCGGGGAACTTCTAGGAAAAAAGATACAAAAGGATTTGCCTGAAAAAATGTTTGATTTCATTGTCCCCATTCCTTTGCATCCTAAAAAATTAAAAAAAAGGGGATATAATCAACTGACACTTTTTGGTAAGCAATTAGCCAACATAGTAGAAGCTCAATATGAAGAAAAATTGCTTTATAAGAAAACTGCTAATGAAACCCAAACCAAAAAAAATGCACTACAAAGAAAAGAAAATGTAAAAGGAGTTTTCGGACTTCATTCTTCGGATAAGTTCATTGGAAAACATATCCTGCTGATTGATGATGTAATTACTACGGGAGCCACTTTGGTAGAAGCTTCACGCGAATTAAAAAAAATAAAAGGAGTAAAAATAAGTATAGCTACCATAGCAACGGCAGATCAACTTTAATCTCCTATCTCCAAATATTTTTTCAAAAAAGCGGAATGCTCCTTTAGTTCTTGCAAATGCAGATCTTCTTCCATTTCGCTTATAATGGTATAATCAAAGCGCCGGAAACTTTGGATAATTTCGTTAATGTCTTCGGTTTGTATTTTAATTTCGAGTTCTGTTTCTCCGTTAGTTTCGTTTATCAAAATTCCTAAAATAACACCTCCGTCGGATTCGATGATTTGTGCTACTTCGCTTATGGAAAAATCAGCGGTATTTTTCCTGATTACCAATACATAGCCTCCTTTATTGATAAAATCTTTTTCTGCCAGAAAATTAATAATATCATCCAATAAGCGAATGCCTATAAATTTTCCGGATAGATCCAGAACACCCAATACATTGGCTTCATTACGAATCATTAAGGCCAGTGTATCCGTCCAAGTCATTTTATCGGAGAGATAAATTTTTTCAATATAATCTCTTAATCCTTCGAGGTTTTTTTGACTTTTTTCATATTCCATAAGATCATCGCAGCGCAACATTCCTCTGAAAATACCTTTCTCAACAATAGGGATATGGCTAAATCCGTAATGTTTACACGTATCAATGGCATCCCGGATTTTATCTTCAAATGCAAAAGGCCTGAAACGATAGGTTTTTATAGACATAACTTGGTGATTTATATTTACAAAAATATGCAAAATAAAAAGACAAAAGTCATTTGTGTTACAAATCTATTTCATAAATTTGTCCCTTGATAAAACTAATTAGTAATAGACCTGAATTATGCATAAAAAAGTAAAAGTATCAAAAGGTTTGGACATCAAATTGAAAGGGAAGCCGGCTGAACAATTGGGTCAAGCTCCCCGTTCAAAAATGTATGCTGTCAGACCTGTCGAATTTTATGGTATAAATCCGCGTTTAATGGTAAAACCGGGAGATCATGTTGATGTAGGTGATCCTATTTTTTATCATAAATACAATGACCGGATCAAATTCACTTCACCTGTAAGCGGTACCATAGAAGATATAGTGCGTGGGGAGAGAAGAAAAATATTGAAAATTCTTATCAAACCCGATACCGAAGATCAATATAAAAAATTTGAAGTCAAAGACCCTAAGAAAGCTTCCCGTGAAGAGATTCTTGATGTATTATTGGAAAGCGGACTTTTCCCCGTTATTAAACAACGTCCTTATGATGTAATTGCCAAACCCGAAGATGAGCCGAAAGCCATTTTTATCTCGGCTTATGACAGTGCGCCTTTGGGAGTAAATTATGATTTCATTCTTAGTGATAAACTGAAAGATTTTCAAACGGGAATAGAAGCTCTAAAAAAACTTACTTCCGGAAAAATTTATTTAATTGTAGATAATAATTCGGCCTCTAAATTAGAGAATACAGAAGGTGTGGAAGTAATTAAGGCAGAGGGGCCTCACCCAGCCGGAAATCCGAGTATCCATATTGAAAAATTTGAACCCATTGCAAAAGGAGATCGCATTTGGGTGGTAAATCCGGTTCATGTGGCACAAATAGGAAATTTATTTAATACCGGAACCTATAATCCGCAGAAGATTATAGCTCTTGCCGGTTCTATGGTTAAAACTCCCCAATATTTCCTTATTACTCCGGGGGCCGACCTTTCTGATTTCTTAAAAGAATATCTCAAAGAAGGAGAAGCCCGTATTATCAGTGGAAATGTGCTTACCGGAGCAAATATAACAGATGACCCCTATTTAAATTTTTATGATAATGAAGTGACAGCTATTCCACTGGGGAAAAAATCCAGATTCTTGGGTTGGATGCCTTTTTTGGCCGAAAACAGAAAAAGTTTTTATCGCTTTAATATTTTGCCTATTAATAAAGAATTGGATTTAGATGCTAATCTTTACGGAGAAGAAAGAGCCTTCGTTATGACAGATGAATTTGACAGTGTTATGCCGATGGATATTTATCCCGTGCATTTGCTTAAAGCGGCTCTATTGGGAGATGTGGAAAAAATGGAAGCACTTGGGATTTTGGAAGTAGCTCCCGAAGATTTTGCATTGGTAGATTATATCAGCTCATCAAAACTGGATGCACAATATATCATTCGTAAAGGCTTGGATATTATGCAAGTAGAAATGGAGAGTTAAACAATAATAATTTGTATCAAAAAATAAATAGATGAAAGTTATAGAGAAATTTTTTAAGAAATACGAACACTTGTTTCTTGAAGGAGGAAAATTGGAGAAGTATCATCCGGCCTATCAGGCGATGTATACTTTTATGTTTACTCCCGATGAAACCACACAAAGAGGAGCACATATTCGTGATGCTGTCGATTTGAAACGTGTGATGTTTACTGTTGTATTAGCATTGATTCCGGCCACTCTTTTCGGGATGTGGAATGTAGGATATCAATATTTTAATCAAGCAGGCGTGGATTTTACAAATTGGGAGGCCTTTGTTTATGGTTTCTGGAAAGTCCTGCCTTTGATCATCGTATCCTATGTTGTCGGTTTAGGAATCGAATTTTATTTTGCTATTCTTCGAGGACATGAAGTAAATGAAGGCTATTTGGTAACGGGATTACTGATTCCTCTTATTATGCCGGTAACCATACCCTTATGGATTTTGGCTATTTCTGTAGCCTTTGCCGTGGTAATAGGAAAAGAGGTATTCGGAGGAACAGGGATGAATATTGTTAACCCTGCATTGACAGCCAGGGCTTTTGCCTTTTTTGCTTATCCCACTTTTATGTCGGGAAATGAGGTATGGATACCCAAACCTGAAAATGCCGATGCGTATTCAGGAGAAACCATTCTTGGAGCTTTAAATCAAGGAAAAGAATTGGCCTATACTTGGTGGGATATGTTTGTTGGAACCATTCCCGGAAGTATTGGAGAAACTTCTGTAATTATGATATTGATAGGAGCCGTATTGCTTTTATATACGCGAGTAGCCAGTTGGCGAATTATGCTCTCGGGAGTATTGGGAGCTGCCTTAATGGCTTTGTTGTTCAATATGTGGGGAGCCAATGAATTGATGAGATTTCCTTGGTGGCAACATCTTCTTGTAGGAGGCTTGGCCTTCGGTATTGTATTTATGGCTACCGATCCGGTAACGGCTGCACAAACCAGAGTGGGAAAATGGATCTACGGATTTATGATCGGTGTATTTGCTATCTTAATTCGTGTATTCAATCCGGCTTACCCCGAAGGAGTAATGTTGGCGATTTTGTTGATGAATGTAGTTGCTCCTACGATTGACTTCTATGTGGTTCAGTCCAATATAAAAAGAAGAATGAAACGATTTAATAAACAAACCGCTTAATAAGAATTGTTATGGACAGAAATAGTAATATATATACAATATTTTTTGCCACCGTTGTAGTAATAGTAATCGGAGTATTACTTTCGTTGGCTGCAATGGGACTCAAACCTTTGCAAGAGCAAAATAAGCGGCAAGAAAAAATGATGGATATTATGTATACCATCGGTGTGGATCAGGATTTTTTAACTTCGGAAGTAATTGCACAAGGATTAAAATTGAATTATAAATTGATAGAGCAATATTTTAATAAATATTTTTTAAAGCAATATGCTTTGACTTCGGAAGGAGAAATTGATGAGTCCGTAAATGCTTTTGATATTAATTTGAAAACGGAAATAAAAAAGCCCGAGAAAGAACAGCGTTATCCGATTTTTATAGCTCAAAAAGACGGAAAAACTTATTATGTAATTCCGCTTTACGGAAAGGGTTTATGGGATGATATTTGGGGCTATATCGCTCTTGAAGAAGATTTGAATACCGTAAAAGGAGTGAAATTCGGTCACAAAGGAGAAACCCCCGGATTAGGTGCAGAGATTACAAAAAAATGGTTTGAAGACCAATTTAAAGGAGAAAAAATCTTTGATAAAGATGGAACTTTTAGAGGTATTACTCTTTTAAAAGGAAATAAAGATCCTGAAAATAAAGACAAAGAAGACCACGAAATAGATGCTATCTCGGGTTCTACTTTAACAAGTAACGGAGTAACTAATATGATTCAAGAAAGATTGAAACATTATCTTCCTTTCTTTGAAAAAATAAGAAATCAAAAAAATAAGTAAAAATGGCAAAAAAACATAAATGGATAGATCTTGTAAAAGATCCGCTAAATGAGAACAACCCGATTACAGTACAAGTATTGGGAATATGTTCGGCATTGGCTATTACCGTAAAATTGATGCCTGCCATTGTAATGGCTTTGTCCGTAATGGTGGTTTTGGCTTTCAGTAATGTAATTATTTCATTGATGCGAAATTATATTCCCAACCGGATACGTATCATCATTCAATTACTGGTAGTTGCTGCTTTGGTAATTTTGGTAGACCAAATTCTAAAAGCCTATGCTTATGACGTCAGTAAACAATTATCGGTCTTTGTAGGTTTGATTATTACCAACTGTATAGTAATGGGTCGATTGGAAGCTTTTGCTTTGGGGAATAAACCTTGGGATTCTTTTCTTGACGGAATAGGAAATGGAGCCGGCTACGGTTTGGTATTAATTATAGTGGCCTTTTTTAGAGAATTACTAGGTTCGGGAACTTTATTTGACAAACAAGTGATTCCGGATTCTTTCTATGAAATGGGATATGTAAACAATGCAATGATGCTTTTACCGGCAATGGCATTGATTACTTTGGGAATATATATCTGGGTACAAAGAAGTATGTATCCTCAGTTAACCGAAAAAGACTAAAAAATTTGAATTATGGATTTAATTAATTTATTCGTACGAAGTATATTTATAGAAAACATGGTTTTTGCCTTTTTCTTGGGTATGTGTTCCTATTTGGCCGTATCCAAAAAGGTAAAAACAGCTGTCGGACTTGGTGCAGCGGTAGTTTTTGTATTAACCATTACTGTGCCTGTTAACTTTTTGATTGATAAATATTTATTACAACCGGGAGCATTGAAATGGCTGGATCCTTCTTTGGCTGATGTTGATTTAAGCTTCCTTAGTTTTATTATGTTCATTGCGGTAATTGCAGCAATGGTACAGTTGGTTGAAATGGTTGTGGAACGTTTTGCACCGGCACTTTATGCATCTTTGGGAATTTTCTTACCCTTGATTGCGGTAAACTGTGCCATTTTGGGAGGTTCTTTATTTATGCAACAAAAAGAATTTACACAAGTTTCCGAGGCAGTGGTTTATGGATTGGGATCCGGTATCGGTTGGTTAATTGCTATTTTGTTATTGGCTGCTATCCGGGAAAAAATTTCCTATTCAAACGTTCCGGCTCCTTTGCGAGGCTTGGGAATCACCTTTATCGTAACAGGCTTGATGGCAATTGCCTTTATGGCCTTTATGGGAATTAAAATATAATATTAAGAAATAAGATAGAAGATGGATCAACAAATGATAAAAGTAATCATCGTCAGTGTAGCAGTTTTCCTTGTAGTAGTATTAATATTGGTTATTGCTCTGTTATGGGCCAAATCAAAATTATTGCCCGGAGGAAAGGTGAAAATTAAAATTAACGGCGAAAAAGAAGTGGAAGTGGAATCCGGTTCCACATTACTCAATACCTTGTCCAATGAAAAAATATTTTTGCCTTCTGCTTGTGGAGGAGGGGGAACCTGCTTGCAATGTAAAGTAAAAGTGTTGAAAGGAGGAGGAAATATGCTTCCTACCGAAGAGCCGCATTTCACTTTGAAAGAGAAAGAAGAAGGATGGCGTTTGGGTTGTCAGGTCAAGGTAAAAGAAGATATGGAGATTGAAGTGCCGGAAGAAGTATTCGGTGTAAAAAAATGGGATGCCAAGGTGGTTTCCAATTACAATGTGGCTTCTTTCATCAAAGAATTTGTAGTGGAAGTCCCCGAAGATATCAACTATAAAGCCGGAGGATATATCCAGATAGATGTTCCCCCTGTTACAGTGCCTTATAAAGATATTGATATCACTGCTCACCCCGAAGAGCATCCCGGAGAACCGGATAAATTTAAAGAGGATTGGGATAAATTCAACCTTTGGCCTTTGGTAATGAAAAATGATGAAGAAGTTACACGTGCTTATTCTATGGCCAGTTATCCTGCCGAAGGAAGACGTATCATGCTTAATGTACGTATTGCCACACCACCATGGGACAGAGAAAAAAATACCTGGATGGATGTCAATCCCGGAGTTGCTTCTTCTTATATTTTCTCACGTAAACCGGGAGATATTGTAAAAATTTCCGGCCCTTATGGTGAGTTCTTTATCAATGAAGATTCTGATGCCGAAATGGTTTATATAGGTGGAGGTGCCGGTATGGCTCCCATGCGCTCGCATTTGTTCCACTTATTTAAAACCTTAAAAACCGATCGCAAGGTTTCCTACTGGTACGGAGGTCGAAGCAAACGAGAACTCTTCTATGTGGATCATTTCAGAAAACTGGAAAAAGAATTCCCTAATTTTAAATTCTATTTAGTTTTATCCGAACCCCGTCCGGAAGACGATTGGAAAGTAAAAGAATGTTTGGATTGTCCCGGAGATGGTTTTGTAGGTTTTGTGCACCAAGCTTTATATGATAACTATTTGAGCAAGCACGAAACTCCCGAAGATATAGAATATTACTTCTGTGGACCTCCAATGATGAATAAAGCGGTAGTAGGTATGCTCGATAATCTTGGCGTGCCTCCCGAAAATATTCGTTTTGATGATTTTGGTGGATAAACCGGATAAGAAAATAATGAAAAAGAGGTCGGATGTGTATTTGACCTCTTTTTCATAGGATTATACTTATAACAAACCAGCTTGCGTTAGGGATAGAAGCGGCATCCTTTTTTGCAAAAAAAGATAGAGCGGATAGCCCGGCGGCCATTAGCCGCAACGCCCAAAAAAAATACATTATGAAAGTTATTAAATTCCTTTTTCTTTTTATTTTACTTGCTGTTTCTTGCAAGCACAAAGCAGTGACGGAAAAACAATATTTTCAAGGAGAAGCCTTGGGGACGACCTATCATATCACGGCTTTTGGTGATAGTATTTCACAACCAGTTACCGAAAAAGACATTGATAGTGTGATTGAAGCCGTAAATGCTTCGCTCTCTACTTATCGTCCCAATTCATTGATCAGCCGTATTAATAAAGGAGAAGAGTTGAAGGTGGATGAGATGTTTAAAGAAGTTTATGAAGAAGCCGGTAAAATTTATGAACAAACCGAGGGAGTATATGACCCTACAATCGGGATTGTGGTGAATGCGTATGGTTTTGGCCCCGGGAAAAAAATTCCGGGAATAGAAAAGGATAGCAGTATAGTGGATTCACTGATGAAATATGTAGGATATGATTTGATTTGGCTTGACAAAGGGGATACTTTAAGGAAAAAATTTCCCCAAGTTTTTATTGACTATAATTCGATTGCCAAAGGCTATGCAATCGACCGGGTAGGAAAATTATTTTCCGATCGAGGTTATAAAGATTACCTAGTGGAAATAGGTGGAGAGGTTTTGGGTAAGGGCAAAAATACTTTAAAAAATCGTCCTTGGATTGTTGCTATCGATAATCCCGATAGACAGTCTGACAAGAAACTATTTTCAAAAATCGAGTTGATAAACAAATCAATGGCTACTTCGGGGAATTACAGGAAGTTTTATGTGGATAAGAAAACAGGAAAGAAATATGTGCATACAATTAATTCCAAAACAGGTTATCCGGAAATCAGTCATTTATTAAGCGCTACCATTATTGCCGACAATTGTATGACCGCCGACGGTTATGCTACGGCTTGTATGGCTTTGGGGTTGGAAGGATGTAAAGCTTTACTTTCCAAGCATCCGGAGTTGAAAGCTCTTTTAATTTACAGCGATGAAAAAGGAAATTTGAAAACCTTTGTGACCAGAGGCTTAGTAATTAAAAATTAATTTTATTAAGTTTTATTTAAAATCTTGTATTTTACCTTGCTAGCATATAATGCTGCTAAAAGTTTATCTTGATAATCAGCATGAATTTTATCTAAAATGATTTGGTTTACTATAAAAAATTGTATTTTTAAAATATCATAAATCTTAATAAATGAAATCAAAAATTTTGGTTTTTATAGCGGGTATCATTATATGGACTTCTTGTGGAAAAAGGGAGAAAAATTTTAAGGAATTTGAAAAAGTTTTTAATGAGGCCGGAGCCAATAAAAATGAATTGATAAAAGTACTTGATCATTACAAAACCGATAGTTTAAAATATGAAGCTGCCTCTTTTTTGATTAAAAATATGCTGGGGCATTCTTATAGTAAAGCAAAATTGGTAGATACGGCAAAACACCGGGTTAATTTTAATGTTTTGGATTATCCCGATTATAAACAAATGATAAAAGCATGGGATTCCATAGAAAAACAAATAGGAAAGATAGATTTTGTGCGTGATACCATTATCTATGACAGCCAGGTAATTACTTCGGATTATCTGATCAACAATATTGAGATGGCCTTTAAAGCTTGGGAAAAACCCTGGGCCAAGAATTTAAGTTTTGAAAAATTTCTCAACTATATCTTACCATATCGCGGTAGTAATGAACCTTTGGAAGATTGGCGTTCTTATTTTATAGAACAATATTCGGGCTTGCAAGACAGTATGAAAGACATTACAGATCCAATAGAAGCCGCTGTATTAATCAATAAAAATTTAAAATCATGGTTTAAATTTGATTCCCGCTTATACCGGCACCCTACCGATCAGGGATTACAAGAAATGTTGAAAACCAAGCTAGGACGCTGTGAAGATATGACCAATTTGGCAGCTTATGCCATGCGCGCCAACGGTATTCCCGTGATGACAGATTATGTTACCCACTGGCCTACTACAGGCAATAATCATGCATGGAATGCCACCTATGACAAAAACGGGAAAGTGGTGATTTTTATGGGGGCTTTAAACAATCCCGGAGAATACAAACTGGAAAATAAAAAAGCCAAGGTTTACCGCAAAACTTTTGCCATTCAAGACAGTTCTTTGTCTGTTATTAAACCCCAATATGAAAAAATTCCTGCTTGGTTGCGCAGTAAACATTATATCGATGTGACTCCGGAATATATTGAAACCCTTGATATAGCACCTGAAATAAATATCGATATTCCCGATAGTATTCATTTTGGATATTTAACGGTTTTCAATTCTGGGAAATGGGAACCTACGGCTTGGGGAAAAATCGACAGGGAAAATAAAAAAGTTCTCTTCAAAAATCTTGGAAAAGAAATTGTTTATAATGGAGCTTTTTACAAGAACGATTCACTGATTTTTTTCAATCAACCTTTCCTGGTGGATGACCAAGGAAAATTGCATTATTTTGTGCCCGATACGATTCATAAAACCGCTGTGGATTTATATTCCACTACTCGCAGAGCGATTGTTAAAACCACCGATGAAATACGTCAAGCACATTTCAAACCCGATAGCGATTACGAATTGTATTATTGGGATAACGGGTGGATATTAATCGACACGAAAAAAGCCGACGGCAAAAATCCGTTACATTTTGAGGCGGTTCCAGAAAAAGCCCTTTATTGGCTTAAAGAAAAAGAAGGAAAAGAAGAGGAAAGGATTTTCAATTTGGATAAAGATAATCAATTGCATTGGTGGTAAAAAGAAAGCTGCCGGCACAAATACGGTAAAGTTCTAAAGAACAGTCCGTAACACGGCAACTTTCGGGGGATAAAGATAAGGAATTATTTCCAAAATTTCCACCAAGGTTTTGAGTTTTCCGTCTGTTTTTTTGTTGTCTTTTTATTATTTCCTACTTGATGAGTATTAGGTTCGCCGGTTTCGGCAATCAGCTGGTTATCTCCATAGTAAAACCGCACTTTAAATTTTTCTCCCGTGAGTTCTTGAATTAATAATGCGCCTCCTCGTTCGGTAATATTTTTGGCAATCTTTTTTATACGTTCTCTTAATTGGGGAGTCATCTTTGTATAGCGGTGATCAATAAATATATCCAGTTGAGGATAGGTGTTTTTAGGATCTTTCATTCCATGAATCATAAATAATCCGAAAGCTTCTTGTATGAGATCTGCCAAGCCGTCTTCTGTTTTGTGTCCTATTTTTGCAGTAAATACAAGTTTTCCTTTTTCATTGTTTTTTCCAGACAAATTAAAGGTTTCCATTTCGTTTTCTCTTTTGCTATCCTCATTATTTCCGGTCATCATTTCGATTTCACCTTTAGTAACAAGAAACATAGCATCAGAGAGTGCATAGGTATTGGGTTTTGCATACATTTTTTTAACGGCTCCATACAAATTGGATTCACCTTTTCCTTTTGCTACGGCTGTAAGGAATCCTTTCTCGGGGATCCCCACTACTATTGATTTTGATTCAAGAACTTGCGAAAGTTTATTCATAAAATCCTGGTCAAGAATTTTTTCGGCGGCATATTCATGCTGTGCAATAATAATTTTATAATCTCCCATATCTTCAATTTGATAAGGAACCTCTATTTTTTTTAAATTGGAAAGAGCTTTTTCTTTTACTTTTTTCTTCTCTTCATCGGTTTTGGCAGGAGTATAGGCTATAAAATTTCCATTATCTTCCCCATACATAATAATGGGAGAATTATTTCCGCTAAATAGATCTTCTATAAACATTCCTCTTTCTTCTTGCTTTTCCTTTTCTATTCTGTTTTTCAGAATGGGGAGTAATTGTTTCATGTTTGTTATTTTAGGCTTAGTACAAGTTTATAATAAGTTTTCGGATCTTAGTTCTCCGTTTTCATCCCATAAGCTCAAATCAATTTTGATTTTTCCGGTTTGTAATTTATTTAACAATTTTTCATCTATATAAATTTCAAAAATACCTTTTCGTTCTCTGCTGGTTGCGTAAGCTCTTCCTATAAACCCTACTCTACGGTTTTCTAAACCTTCCAATTTTGCATAATTTAAAACAGGTTTCTTTCCATAAGTTTTGTTTGTGGGAAAAATACCGAATTGAGTGGCAATCAACAAGGGTATGCGATGATCTTTTTGACAAAATTCATAATCATCTACCAAGTCGTATTCCTCGGGAGGAAGATGGATGGGTTTTGGGAGGTAATTCAAGTATTTATATTTTTTGTCTACCGGTGACATCAATAAATCTTTCTATTCTTTCACCAGAACCAGATGTTCTTTCCAGGCATCCGGAATATTGTTTATACTATAAATTTTTAATTCTCTTTTCTTTTTTTGTGCGGTTTCGGGGATTAATGTTTCGGTAATATACAGCGGGTCGAGTTTATACATGGCGCCGGAGGCAGGATCAATAATTAGCATACCTATTGCTCCACCTATTAAAAGATTTGCAAAGTACCAACCGTCGAGTTTAGCATATACGGGAATGGTTTTGGTTTGGTATCCGTCTTTTATAAAAGTAATCGTATATTTTGCCTTTTTAAAATAACCTGCACTGGCATCCAAGTTTACCGTGGCCGGAGTAGTCCCCTCAAAGACAGTTTCTTTATCCCTGTCTTGAATGATGATTTTTGCCCCGGGAGGATTGGTATTAAAGGTAACGGGATAAACGCTTTTGCTAAAAATAGTTGCACAACTTGAAAAAAGAAATAAAGCCGAAGTAAGCATTAAAAATAGAGTGAATTTTGTTTTCATGTTTGTTTTATTGTTAAAGTTATATTCACCAAATATACATTAATTATTTGAAAATTGTTAGCTTTTTTAAAATAATAAATATGAATATGTAAGTTTTAATTGCAATTTATTAACAAACAATTAATTAGATTTATTTCTTTGATAGGTTAGTTATTTTTTTAATGCCCATTCCACCGCTTTTTCAGCATGGATTTGGGTAGTGTCAAAAACGGGAATTTTTACATCTTTTTGTTTGATTAGCAAAGGAATTTCAGTACAACCCAGGATTGCTCCTTGTGCTCCTTTTTCAATGGATTTTTGGATGATTTTCAAATATTTTTCTTTGGATTCCGCAAATAATTTTCCATGAACCAATTCCTCATATATAATTTTATGTATGATTTCCCGGTCTTTTTTATCCGGAATTATCACTTCAACACCAAAATCCTTGTGAAGGATATCCTTATAAAAATCTTTTTCCATGGTAAATTGGGTGCCCAGCAAAAGCACTTTATCCAGTTTTTTTTCTTTGATTTTTTCTCCGGTTGCAGTAGCGATATGCAAAAAGGGAATATGAATGTTTTTTTGAATGGCATCACTGCAAAGGTGCATGGTATTGGTACAAAGAATTACCATATCTGCATCAGCTTTTTCCAGGTTTTGAGCTGCTTCTACCATTTTACGGCTGAGTGCATTCCATTCATTTTGATGTTGTAATTTTTCAATTTCAGCAAAATCGACGGATTCCATTACAGACTTTGCCGAATGGAAACCGCCTAATTGCTCATGTACTTTTTCATTGATGATCCGGTAGTATTCAAGGGAGGATTCCCAACTCATACCGCCTATCAATCCTATTTTTTTCATGAGATAATTATTTCAAAATAATATAAGGAGCACCTATTTCTTCCAATTTTTCTTTAATATTATTTACTTTTTTCTCTAAATTTTCAATTTCTTGTTTGTATTTTTTATAGTCTTTTTGTGCAATTTCAAAAGATTGTAAATGTGTAGGAGTAGGTCCGTAGCTCGATTGATTTACTCCCATTTGAACGGTAGAAAGCCGGTCATATAAGCCGGGTTTGGTTCTTTCTCCTACTTCTTTTTTGGCCTTACTGCCATAAATTTCCAAATCAAGCTCGGAAATCTTTTTATTTAAGCCGGCTATATCTTTTTCTATTTCAGGATTTTCTTTTTCCGCTTTTAAATAGGCTTTTTGCAATATTTTTCCGTTTTCTTTTAATTTATTGAATCTGATTTGTAGCACATTGACTTTAGCCGTTAGATCATCCAGTTTTTTCCAGAATGAGGCAACTTCTTCCATTGATTTTCCTTTTAAAGCAGGTTGATAGAGTCTTTCAACCTTAAAAGTAACAGGACCATCCATTTTTTGTATGTCTCCTTCGGGTGTAATGCGGATAATTTGGGCTTGAAAAGAGCCGGGAGCAACGCGGATGTCTTCGGCATATTGTCCGGGTATTTTTGATGAACGTGTATGATTCCAGGTTACTCTATGAAAACCTTTTTTGTTTTTTAATTTTATACGTTTCAGAATTTCTCCCTCCGGATTTTGAATTTCAAGATATAAACCGGGTTTGATTTCTGTTATTTCCTTATCGAGATTTTGCCATCCGGGAAAAGGAATATCTTCACCTGCTTTTTCAAGTTTCTTTTCTTTCTTTTGTCTTTTCTCTTTCAGACTTTCAAAACTATTTTTTAAATAATAAGTAAAGGTAGTTCCGTAAGGCGGATTGTCACCGAGAAAATAATTATCTCCTTGAGTTCCTCTTTTGCTTCTCCCTAGAATTCCTCTTTGAAAATACCAATAACTTTTTCCGGGAGAGAATAAAACACTTTCTTTTTTTAAGGTATTATTATTCAGATTGCGAAGGAAATCATAATTATCCAAAATAAAAATTCCTCTTCCGAAACTTCCTCCCACCAAATCATTTTCTTCTTTTTGAATAGCAAGGTCACGGAATGAAATATTGGCACCGGTGTTGAGTTTGGTCCATGTTTTTCCACCATTATTGGTAAAATATATGCCAAATTCGGTTCCCGCAAAAAGCAACTGAGGATTTTTATGATCTTGAACCAATCTCCACATCAGTAAAGGAGCTTTGAGATTTCCCGTTATTTTTTTCCAGGTTTTTCCTTTATCAGTACTTTTATATAAATACGGATTGTAATCACCTTCTTTATGGTTGCTTAAAGAAACATAAACCGTATTTTCATCAAAAAGGTCTGCTTTGATATCGTTGACATAAGCATTAACAGGGCAGCCGGGAAGTTTGTTTACAGATATTTTTCGCCATGTTTTTCCACCGTTTTCCGTTACTTGTATCAGTCCGTCATCAGTTCCTGCATAAAACAAATCTTTTTTTACCGGAGATTCGCTTAATGAGGTGATCGTATTAAATTCTGACATGGCATCTACATCCCAAGGGGAATCCCAGCTTTGTTTTTTCCCCATAATGGGTTTTTCAAAACGTTCTTCGTGTTTAGTCAAATCTCCTGAAATAGGCTTCCAACTATCCCCCATATCTTCTGATTTCCATACTCTGTATGAGCCTACATATAAAGTTTTGGGATTATGCGGGCTGACTAATACAGGCGCATCCCAATTGTAGCGTTCATGGGGTTCTCCTTCTCGTGGTTGAGGTTTGATATATACCGATTCACCGGTTTTTAAGTCTTTACGCACCAAGTTTCCTTGTTGCCACTCGGCATAAACAATATCATTATTTCCCGGTATGGTTGCCGGTTGATGACCGTCGGCAAAAAGAACTATTTCCCAATCACGATTGGCAATACCATGCATGTTATCTGTTTGGGAAGGAGCGCGTTGTGTACTGTTATCTTGGGTTCCTCCATAGATATAATAGAAAGGTTTGCTTTGATCTACCGCGATTTTATAAAATTGAGTGATGGGAAGATTATTAATAAATTTCCAGGTTTTCCCCAAGTCAAACGACTCATATAATCCACCGTCTGTTCCTACCAGCATATAATCGGGCATATCCTTGCGAAAAGCCACTGCATGGTTATCGACATGTTTGTTTTGCTCTTTCCATGTATGAAAATGTTTCCCTCCGTCTTTAGATTCCAGCATATAATTACTCGCCAGATAAATTAAATCATAATAATGAGGATTAGCCCAAAGCTCTTGATAGTAATGCGGCCCGGTTCCTCCTCCTACGGCATCCGATTGTTTTTGCCATGATTCTCCCCGGTTATAGGATTTATATACCGTTCCTGTTTTGCGATTATGTTCCACAGCGGCATAAATTTCATCGGGTTTTTGAGGTGATACGGCCAAAGCAATTTTCCCCGCTTTTTCATTTTTGATCCCCTTCATAATTTTTTTCCAGGTCTTTCCTCCGTCTTCAGATCGATAGATGGCGGATTTCCAACCTCCTCCCATATAGGCGGCTACGGTTCTGTGTCGTTGCCAAGTGGCGGCATATACTCGATTAGGCTCACGAGGATCAATGGCAATATCTGTCACTCCTGTCCATTGATCATCTCCCAATGTTTTTTTCCAAGTCTTTCCTCCGTCTTCACTGAGATAGAATCCTCTGTCACCTCCTTTTGACCAAAGGGGACCTTGCGAAGCTACATAAATGATATTTGAGTTTTTTGGATGAACAATTATTTTGGAAATATGTTCGGATTTTTTCAATCCTCTGTTTTTCCATGTTTTTCCATCATCTTCCGAGAGATAAATACCATCTCCGAAACTCATATGTCTCCCGCCTACATTTTCACCGGTTCCAACCCATACACGATGAGGATTGTTTGGATCGATGGTAATACAACCAATGGAAAAAGGTTTTTGACTGTCAAAAACAGATTTCCAAGTGGTTCCTGCATTTTCTGTTTTCCAAACACCACCGGATCCGGCAGTTACATACCAAATCGCGGCATTCTCAGGATGAATGGCAATATCTGAGATACGACCGGACATAAAAGCCGGACCGATATTGCGCAATTTTATATCGGAATACAGGGAAGATTCCTTGGTGTCTTTTGATTTCTTTTGTGCGGAAATATTTGTTAAAATAAATAA
>JAMOVT010000085.1 GCA_027061855.1 Flavobacteriales bacterium | reverse complement strand
TTTGATTCCTTGTTTTCCTATGAGTAGCCATTGCTGATTTTCCATCTTTTGTAACCGCAGGTGAAATTTATATTTTTTCTTGGAACGATTGATATAAAAATCATTTTGCAAACGAGTGTTTTTCAATAAAGCATCATTGGGATTCCATACCAAAAGGGAAGCATTTTGTTTTAGCGGTACTTGATGATTTGTTTCTATAAAAAGGCGGTTATATAGTTTTTTCAATATCTTTTTCTTTGTGTTATTGAGCGGATGAAAAATCCATTGAAATGAATAAAGATTATTTCGCACGGCCAATAAATTTTTTGAAGGCAAAACCACTTTTATGTAGCGAGCTTCATCACTGAAAACCGCAATTTCAAATTCATTGATTTCCTTGATTCCGTTTTGATTATAATCCACCCATTGGTAAACGCCTTGTCCGGGTGGAGTTTCTACAAAAAGAACGGCATCACGGATTATATTTCCGTTATAGGTTTCTACTTTCAAACTTGTTTCCATCCATTTTTTTATCCAATTTTGTTTCCACCGGACTGAAAAATTATAAAAAGATTGATTACCCGATGTAATGGAGTGAATATATTCCCAACGTGAATAAAAATGCATTTTTCCGGTTTTATATTTTAGTTTTTTGTCAAGAAACACCATTTTTTTGCTTCTTGCCAAACCGTATTTTTGCTGGTATATACTATCGTTTTCTTCTATTCTCATCCCGATTTGCCATTCGTTTTCGGTTTGTGGCTTATGAATCCACTTGCTTTCGTAAAAACGAAAACCGAAATTCAATGAATCCGGTTGTTTTTTTCTTGTTTTATCTCTCTTTTCCCAATGAATGCGATGTGACCAAGCAGACTGTTTTCTATCAAAAGATAAACTATTATCAAAATTGAAATTGCTTAAAGTTCCCGAGGGTAAATTTTGTTTTACTATAAAATTTCTTCCTGTCCATCTGGCTTTTTTTCCTTTTTTCTCTCCTGAAAAACGGAGCTTATAAGCATCGAGAGTATCTCTTAAACTCAAATACTCCATTCCGGTGTCGATATGGAGTGAATCGGAGGAATAAATATTTCCCGCTTCAAGATAATGTTGCTTCCCTAAGAGATTCTCGATTTGCCACCGGTAAAGAAATTCGGGATCTATATAGGGGTCCAAAGGAATAAAATTTTGGTGAGTAAAACGATATTTTCCGTATATATTCCAGTTTTTTAAGCTGTCTTTTTTGAGATTATAAGAAAGATTTAAATTCATCGCAAGTCCGGTATTATCTTCATCATCAATAGAGGAAAAAAGGTTATTATCTGCTTGGCTCAAAAGAATATCACTTTGGAAAGATAAAGCCGGAGATAATTCACTTGACCATTTAAATCCTGCATAATTTCTACTAATAGGAGCGATTAATTTAATCACCGGTTCATAATCCCCATTTTCTTTTCCTACATACCGGTAAATATTTCCGATAGCTGTAATTTTATCGATGATGTAGCTGCCTTGATTTTGACCGGTATAAGAAAACCGGACTTCATATAGTTCGGGCAACATTTCATTGGTATATTCAAAATAGGTTTGGTTACCGTCTACGGTTTTCTTATAAAGTATTTTATTCTCGCTATAAGAAGTTTGCTTGGCGGATTCAATAAGCAATTCGCCGGGATTATTTCCCGCTTCGCGTAGTTTTTGCACAGCCACGCTGTCAAGATCAAAAATTAAAGTACGAAAACGATCGTCTTTTTCGAAATACGTATATACACTTAAATTTCCCTTCTTTTGTACGATATCCAAACGATTCTGATTCAAATAACGAAGGTAATATTGATTGGAATAATTAAATTCGACACTAATTCTGTCATTGGATGAAATGGGAATAGTAGGGGAGAAAGTAATTTGTGCCAGTTTATAGTCTATATTGTAATCCCTGTTGCTTTGAAGTAATTTTCCATTGATAAATACTTTTTCGGAACCTTTGGTGATAAATATATATTTTTCTCCGTTTTTTCCTTTTAGTAAATAAGGACCTTGGTTTCCATCTATACCGTTGAATTGTTGTCTGTTGAATTGACCGTCCACGATTCCTCCGGTGACTGAGATATGAGTTTTTTTACCGGTTTCAAATTTTATACCTTGTAATTTGCGTTGGTATTTCAAGAAATATGAGGGCTGCTTTTGTTCTATAAAATCTCCACCGCGGGTTTTCCAACCGGGACCGGTCAATTCCATATATAAATAATTAAATTCTTTATAAGATTTTGAGATTCCGGCATAAGCTTGCGGCATGTTGTCATCGGCAATGACCGCTTTTAATTTCACTTTTGCTGATAAATTTCCTTCGATTTTCAATTCCATTCCCGATTTCATTACCAAGCTTTGATTATTTCCCACAGAGAATCCACGGGTAATCGATCCTTCTGTTTTTAAGCCTTCCAATAATTGAGGTTGATACTGCTTTTCTCCGTCAATTACAGGCAGCAAAAGACTGTCGTTTGAATTTTGGGGAGAACGGGTATAACTGAAAATCTTTTTTTTTAAGGAAGAAGGGTAGGTCAAATAGTAAACGCTAAGTAATTGGTGCAAATACCTTGTTGAATCATTAAATTGAAGAACAGCCCTAGGATAGTCTACTTGATATTCTGTCTTCGGAATAATTTTTTTAGTGGAGGTTTGAATCAAGAAAAAACCGGGTTGAATACTGAAAGTATCAATCTGTATCTGTCCTTGTTCAACAATAATATTTTTTTTTCTCAGCAGCCATTCATTTTGTTCCTGCCCATACAAAAAGAAAATTGTAAAACTTAATAGTATGGAAAACAAAATTTTTTTCATCCGGAGTATTTTCGGTTTTTATGTTCTATAAAAACTTAGTCTTTGTTAAAATAATTGTATATAATCGAAGCTTTATGTTTTCCTACCACTTCTTCCAAGTTATCTTTTGAAGCTTCTTTGATTTTCTTTACCGAACGAAAATGTTGCAATAAGGCCAAAATACTCTTTTCTCCGATTCCTTTAATTTGTTCCAATTCGGTTTGAAGTGTAGAATTCATTCTTTTTTTACGATGGAAAGTAATTCCGAAACGATGGGCTTCATCTCTGGCTCTTTGTATAATTTTTAGACTTTCGGAACGCTTATCCAAATATAAAGGGACAGGGTCATTAGGATAATAAATTTCTTCCAAACGTTTGGCAATGCCAATAATGGATATTTTTCCGTAAAGACCGAGTTTTTTCAAGCTTTTCACTGCTGATGAAAGTTGCCCTTTTCCACCATCTACGATAATCAATTGAGGCAGTTCGGCTTTTTCTTCCAATAATCGTTTATAGCGTCTTTCGATAATTTCTTCCATCGAAGCAAAATCATTGGGTCCTTCAACGGTTTTAATATTAAAATGCCTGTATTCCTTTTTGCTGGGCTTGCCGTTTCTGAAAACAACACAGGCAGCGACCGGATTGCTTCCTTGGATATTTGAATTGTCAAAACATTCGATGTGACGAGGTTCCTCGGGCAGTCTTAAATCTTCTTTCATCTGTTTCATTATCCGGTTGGTATGTTTATCAGGATCGGTGAGTTGCAACTGTTTAAGTTTTTCCAAGCGATAATATACGGCATTGCGCCTGGAAAGTTCCAGCAAGCGTTTTTTATCTCCTATTTGCGGAATGGTTTTTTTGATGGAAGGTAAAATATCAATGTCAAAGGGGACAAACATTTCTTGGGTATTTACTTGAAAACGTTGCCTGATTTCCACAATAGCCAATTCCAGCAATTCTTTATCGGTTTCATTTATTTTTTTCTTGATTTCCAAAGTATGCGAGCGGATAATCGAACCGTGTCCTATTTGTAAGAAATTTACATAAGCAGAACTTGCATCGGAAACGATATTATATACCTCAATATTGTTGATGGAAGGGTTGACTACGGTAGAACGGGCTTGGTAATTTTTGAGGGAGTCTAATTTTTCTTTGATTTCCTGGGCTTTTTCAAACTCGAGATTGGCAGCATAATTTTGCATTTGTTCTTCGAAATAATGCAGAGATTTTTTAAAATTCCCTTTAATGATATTCCGGATATGTTTAATGCTATCCATATAATCCTGTTCCGTTTGCAATCCTACACAAGGTGCTTTACAAATGCCTATATGATAATCCAGGCATACTTCATATTTTCCTTGATTTATTTTCTTGGGAGATAAATTGAGTTTGCAACTGCGTATGGGGTAGAGGTGATGAATCAAATCCAACAGGGTACGGGCGGTTTTTACCGAAGGATAAGGGCCGTAGTATTCAGAGCCGTCTTTAACTACGTTCCGGGTGAGAAAAACCCTCGGGAAATGCTCTTTTTTGATGCAAATCCAAGGATAGGTTTTATCATCTTTCATCAATACATTGTATCGAGGTTGATATTTTTTGATCAAAGTATTTTCCAAGAGTAATGCATCGGTCTCCGTTTCGACGATAATATGTTTAATATCAGCAATTTTGGAAACCAGCACACGTGTTTTTCCCGTTTGATTTTTATTAAAATAAGAACTCACCCTTTTGCGTAGATTTTTTGCCTTTCCCACATAGATGATAACCCCTTCTTTATCAAGGAATTGATATACTCCGGGACTGTTTGGCAAGGTCTTTGTTTTTTGTATAAGACTTTTTGAAAACTTCATATGTTATTTAATTCAAAATCCTTAACTTTGCGGATACACAAACATACACAAATATGCACAAAATTATATTATTATTTTCCTTTCTAACGATAGGAATTTCCGGAATCTATGCTCAATTTGATGAAGGAACTTCAAAAGTAGAACTATATGATATGGCTTCTGATATGAATGTTTACGGATATATGCTTGTCAAAGATAAGTTGTATTTGATAAATAATTTGGAAAAAGAAGAAGCCGCACAAGAATTTGATTTTGCCATGGCAAAAATCGAAGAAAATTTATCGACTATTGATATGGAAGAAAGCAATCCGAAAATCAAAGAAGGATTAAAAAACCTGAAAGCTTTTTGGTATAAATTTAACCAAAATGTCACTCGAAAAATGAATAATAAGGATTTTCGTTCGGTAAGTTATGATGTAAATAATTGGGATCGCTTGACTTCCGACCTGCTCGAAACAATGAAAGTGCAATATGATTTGCCTGCCGATGAGCTTCAAACCTATAATGATATTCAATATTTCAGAAAATTGATTCAAAAAATATCCATGAGCTATTTAGCTAATTATCTGAATTTAAGTAAGAGCTTTTCTCAAGAATATCAAAATAATATTCAAGAAGCGGATGCTTTTATCAAAGAGAAAACAACGGCCTTACTTAATGACCCGATTACCGGGAATATCATAACGGATTTGATAGTAGATTGGAATTTTTTACGTTCAAACTTATTGCATCCCAAACAAAAAAATCCCAAAACTATTTTTGCTCTCAGTGTTTCTATTGATTATCATTTACGTATGATCAAAGAACGTTTGATACAAAAAATGGTGGATACTTTTTAAAATTATAAATTTTATTTTATGAAAAAACACATCGCTTTATTTGTTTTTATCTTTACTTTACTGCCTGTTCATTTACGAGCCCAAGTAAATGAAAACCCAATTAATACATTGGTATATAATTTGGCACAAAATGATATGTTGACCAAACGTTTTTACAGGAATTATTTATTTGTAAAAAGTAATATTTTTAAAGAAAAAACCATCAAAGATACCGACCGCTCTATAGCTTTGTTTGATAAGAATCTAAGTAGCTTGAGCTTGTTTTTACCCCATAATAAAAAAGTGGAGGATAATTATTTAAAACTTCATAATTATTGGAATATCTATCGCTTGAAAATTACCGATTATGAAAAAGACAATTTTGGTATTTTAGCTAGAAATACCCGCAAATTTGTCAAATTATATGATGATTTTAATATCTCGTTGATCAAGCTTCATCCTCAATATAACGACTATAAAAAGAATTTAAGTAAGGTTAATAAGATTGTTGAAAATGAAAAATTACTCGAAGATGTAGCTATAAATTACCTTCTGACCAGAGGTTTTAACCAAAAGGATGCTGCACAGTTTTTTTCGATAGATATGGGTACTGTCCGTTCCAATTTAAAGAAACTCGGTAAAGATAAAAAACTTTCTCCCGAATTAAAAGATTTATTGGCAGATATGCGAGAGACCACCAAAAATATAGAATCTTTGCTTTCTCGTGATTCTTATCACCCTAAATTGATGTATTCTTATATTAAAAACATCTCGAACAAATCTTTCCAGTTTGTCAAACTCATTACTTCTAAATAATTTCCTATGAAAAATCAATTACTAACTATATTTTTTCTTTTTTTCAGTCTGAGTTTATCGGCACAATTCGGTCAATCTATTGATGTTTCCGATGCCTTGCAAGCTGCTTTGGATATTCGTACCAGCGGTGTGAAAATTGTTAAGGATTATGTATACAAAGGATTGAAATCGGGATTTGTGGCCAAAGAAACCGATATCAACCTCTCCAAAGGAGAAAGAGCGTTGTTGACTTTGGAAATTTATGCTAAAGACCATCCCGAATTGAAACCTGATTTGAAAAAACTCAAAACAGCTTGGAAAAAATTGCGCATTTTGGCTTTGCAAAAACCCGATCGAAAAAAAATGGGTGATTTGCTCAACCGTTTGGAAGTTTTCCTAAAATCAGCTGACAAAATTATTTTAGATATAAAAAATACCAGCGATATTACCACAATTGATTACCAAGAGGCTTCCAATTCGATGGAGCTTTTGGCCCAACAATTAACTCTTTTGTATGCCTTAAAAGTAGCTGGAATTCAAAATAGTAAATTAGATTCTGAAATGAGAGAATGTAAGATCGATTTTCAAAAAAATCTGGATAAAACTTTCTATTCAGGAGAAAATACCATTCAAATTTCGGATGCTTTAAAGAAAGTACAAGCTGACTGGGAAATGAGTAAGCGTACATTGGACAAAGACAGTCAAGAGCAATTGTTAAATACTTTGTATGTAATGATGAATAAAATCAGTGAAGCTTCCCGTGAGGCGGCTAATTTATATCAGCAAAAAGCCAAAGAAAAAATACGTAAAAAATAATACTTTTATATGAAAAAAGCCGGTACAAAACCGGCTTTTTTTAATCTATCACTTTTCCTTTATTGTATTTATGGATAATTATGGAGTAAATTAATAAAAATATTCCCAGGGCAATAATCCACCATTGTAAGTAAAATCTTTCGGGTTGGAAGAAATCGCTATTGTAGATGGTAATTTCTTTATTATCCAATCCCATGCTTAAACGGGGAAACATCAATGAAAAAATAGTTAATAATCCGGTAATAATCAAGTTGGTAGAAAGTATAAAGGCTTTGTTTTCACCTTGATAGGTGCGTATTCCCATAAGCCCGAAAATAGATGAAATATAAAAGAAAGGCAGTAGAAGAAGAAAAGGATATTTATAAAAATTTTGATAAATACCCGGATGAATATAATTCCAGCTTATGGCAAATATGATACTTAAAATTAATAGAAGAAATGATAAGCGTTGAATGGCTTTTTTTAATTTCTTATTAAAAG
Organism: Flavobacteriales bacterium; assembly: GCA_027061855.1. Taxonomy (GTDB): domain Bacteria; phylum Bacteroidota; class Bacteroidia; order Flavobacteriales; family Flavobacteriaceae; genus JALSPZ01. Next base: position 20,879 of record JAMOVT010000085.1, on the reverse strand, counting down.
CTCCCTTATTTTTTAATACAATCCAGCCCATTCCATGTATTAATAGAGTGATAAAAATCAAGGCGGTGGTAAGAACGCTGAACCAGTCAAAAATTCCGGTATGTGAAGAAACGGGGGAAAATTTATCACTGACAAATTGCAATTCATTTTCACTGTCAAAATAAATTCCGCGAAGAATATTGGCAATAATTATCCCTATAAATATAATCATCATTAAACTGAAAAAACCAAAGAGAAATCCAAAAAAATCTTTTATCCGCTTATCTTCAAAGGTTAACATTAGATTAAAAGCCAATGTTTTAAGTAGCATAAACAAAAGAAATAGCAGAATATATCCTCCGAAATTATCAAAAATAGTCAAAGCGAATTTTGGAAAAACAAGATATAATATCAAAACAAATGCAAAGAACCATACTTCGTTAGCATCCCAAACCGAGCGTAAGCTTTTAATAATTTTTTTCTTTTCTTCTACTGTATTGGCAAAGAAAATATAGGAAGCACCGGCTCCCAAATCATATCCGTCCAATAAAATATACATGCCAAGCAGTATAAAAAGCAAACTATACCATATTATTTCCATCTTCGTGAGTTTTAATTTATTTTCCCGTACTTCCGAAACCTCCTTCTCCACGTGAGGTTTCATCAAGAGACTCTACAGGTAGCCAATCGATTTTCTCGTATTTATTGATTACCATTTGAGCAATTCTTTCCCCGTCTTGGATTTCAAAATCTTCATTTGAGAGGTTAATCATAATAATCCCGATTTCTCCACGGTAATCGGCGTCAATAGTGCCGGGAGTATTTACCAAGGTAATTCCATGCTTAATGGCCAGCCCGCTTCTTGGGCGGATTTGAGCTTCATAACCTTCCGGCAGGGCAATATATAATCCCGTAGGGATAATTTTTCTCTCCATAGGTTTGAGTATAACGGGAGCATCCAGGTTCGCACGCAAATCCATTCCGGCCGATAAGGGCGTAGCATAGGAAGGAAGGTCATGTTTGGATTTATTGATTATTTCTATTTTCATATCATAAATATTTATTCTACGGTAACCGATTTGGCCAAATTACGCGGTTGGTCTACATTACAACCCCGGTAAATAGCGATATAATAGGAAAGAAGTTGCAAAGGAATAGTTGCCAGCAAAGGTGTGAGCGGTTCTAAAGTCTCCGGAATTTCAATTACATGATCGGCGAGTTTTTTCACTTGTTCATCTCCCTCGGTAACGATGGCAATGATTTTTCCTTTCCGGGATTTTATTTCCTGGATATTACTTACCACTTTTTCATATTGTCCTTTTTTGGTCGCAATTACCACTACTGGCATATTTTCATCAATCAAGGCAATAGGACCGTGTTTCATTTCTGCCGCAGGATAACCTTCGGCATGGATATAGGAAATTTCTTTCAATTTTAAAGCTCCTTCCAAAGCTACCGGAAAATTAAATCCACGTCCCAAATACAAGAAATTGGCAGCGTCTTTATAATGATGCGCAATTTGTTGAATATATAAGTCATTCTCCAACACGCGGTTAATTTTTTGAGGAATATTTTCCAGTTCGGTTAAATACTGATTAAATTCAGGGGCCGAAATAGTCCCTTTTTCTTTAGCTAATTTTAAAGCCATCATCGTCAAAACATTTACTTGTGTAGTAAAAGCTTTGGTAGAGGCCACTCCGATTTCGGGCCCTGCATGAGTATAGGTTCCGCTATGAGATTCACGAGGAATAGATGACCCGACTACATTACAAATACCATAGATAAAAGCTCCTTTTTCTTTGGACAATTTGATAGCTGCCAGGGTATCTGCGGTTTCTCCCGACTGAGATATAGGCATCACTATATCATTTTCCTTAATAATGGGATTGCGGTAGCGGAATTCGGAGCTGTATTCCACTTCAACGGGAATCCTTGCTAATTCTTCAAAGAGATATTCACCTACTAATCCGGCATGCCAGGAAGTACCCGCTCCTACCATAATGATACGATCGGCATTGAGGAATTTATTCAGGTTATTATCAATTCCGGATAATTTAATTATATTTTTTTGAGGTAAGACCCGCCCGCGCATAGTATCTTTCAATACATTGGGCTGCTCATAAATTTCCTTCAACATAAAATGATCATAACCGCCTTTTTCTATTTGATCAAGACTGATTTGCAATTCCTGGATGTAGGGAGCGATAATTTCATCGTCTTTAATGTTTCTTATCTCTGGCTCCTTATATTTTTTGATGATTGCCATTTGCTCGTCTTCCAGATACAAAGCATCTTTGGTAAATTCTATAAAAGGTGATGCATCCGAGGCGATAAAATATTCTCCTTTTCCGATTCCTACGGCCAATGGACTCCCCAAACGTGCCAATACGATTTCATCGGGATTGTTTTTATCAAAAACTACAATAGCATAAGCACCGACTACTTCATTCAAAGCAATTTGAACCGCTTTACCTAACTTCACATTTTCTTTTTTCATCACATCCTCGATGAGGTTAATAAGCACTTCGGTATCCGTATCCGATTGGAAAGTATACCCCCGAGAAGTCAGCATTTGGCGGATGCTGTCATAATTTTCTATGATTCCGTTATGAACAATAACCAGGTTTCCCGAATTGGAAACATGGGGATGTGCATTGACATCATTGGGTTCTCCATGTGTCGCCCATCGTGTATGTCCTATACCGATAGTTCCTTCTTTATCTTTTGGATCGGTAAAAAGAGCTTCGAGATCTTTTACTTTTCCTTTAGTTTTTTTGATGATGAGATTTCCATTATACAAAGCGGCACCCGCACTGTCATATCCCCGGTACTCCAATCTTTTCAATCCGTTTATAATGATAGGGAAAGCTTCCCTGTTTCCTATGTATCCAACTATACCACACATAATTATATTATACTTTCTTTTTGTTTTGCTAATTTATAAATATTTTCAAAAAGACGTTTTTCCACTTCATCAAAGTTTTTGTTACGTCTTTGCATCACGATTTTGGCTACTTCCAAGGCTTTGTCAAACCGGTAATCTTGCATTTCCTGTTTATTTCCCCATTTAAACGAAGGAAAAAACTTAGGTTGGAAATCTCCTCCGAAAACATTGGCGCTTACACCTACGACCGTTCCCGTGTTAAACATGGTGGAAATTCCGGATTTTGAATGATCCCCCATTATCAATCCCATAAATTGCATTCCGGTGGGAATAAAATCCTTAGCGGGATAATTCCACATTTTCACTTCGGAATAATTATTTTTTAAATTGGAATTATTTGTATCGGCTCCCAAGTTACACCATTCTGCAATAACCGAATCTCCTAAATACCCGTCATGACCTTTATTGGCATTTCCCAAAAAGATGGAACCTTTTACTTCGCCTCCCACTTTGGAAGAAGGTCCGATAGTCGTTCCTCCATATATCTTTGCGCCCATTTTGATGACAGAATTTTCCATAATCGCCAATGGCCCTCGCAACATACTACCTTCCATTATCAGCACATTTTCCCCCACATAAACCGGTCCGTTTTCCGTATTAAAAACACATGCTTCTGTTTTGGCCCCTTTTTCTATAAAAACAGGCTGCTTTCCAATAATAAGGTTGGTCTTACTGAGTTTCTCCGGCTGCTTTCCTTTTATAATCCGTTCAAAATCCGATAAAATCTGTAGTTCATTCAAGCGGACTAAATCCCATGGAAAACAAATTTTTTTGGGACTCGGAATCATTTTATCGGTCCCTTTTTTATGAATTTCAATAAATTCCTCCCTTGTTATTTCATTTCCTTTGTAGGCGATAATTTCTCCTGAATCGTCAAACAAAGAAGTAAAAGTGGATAAGTTTTTTATTTCTCCTATTACTTCTTCATTAGGAATAATATGACTGCTTATATATATATTTTCGGAGGCCCATTTTACGGGGAATTTTTCACTGAGATAATCATCCGTTAAAAAACTGACTTTTTCTTCAAGGAGGTCTTCCCATTTTTCTTTCAATGTATCTATTCCGATACGTAGTTCTGCAATAGGTCGGAAATAGGTAAGCGGCAAAAGGTTCTCCTTATGCTTAGGGAGGTCAACTAAAATATAATTCATAAAACTTGAAGGATTATATTTGCAAAAATACATAAAAAATAGGCATGTCTTTTTAAAAATGATTAATTTAGCCAAAAATACAAAACCTAAGTTATGCCTATTATAGCCCCTTCTATACTATCTGCCGATTTTGCCGATTTGAGTAAGACTTTTCATATGTTAAACAACAGTGAAGCCGACTGGATCCACCTCGACATAATGGATGGGAATTTTGTTCCTAATATTTCATTCGGGATGCCGGTAATCAAAAGTTTACGTAAGCTGACCAATAAAGTTTTTGATGCGCATTTGATGATCGAACAACCAGAACGTTATTTGCATAATTTCAAAGTAATCGGGGTGGATGTACTTACTGTTCATTATGAAACCCAAGTGCATTTGAATAGAACCGTGGATATGACCAAACGAATAGGAATGAAAGCCGGTGTAGCCCTAAATCCGCATACCCCTGTTTCATTTTTACAGGATATTATTCAAGACTTGGATGTAGTATTAATTATGAGTGTAAATCCCGGATTTAGCGGGCAAAAATTTATTGAACATACTTATCAAAAGATTGCCGAAGCAAAAAATTTAATAGAAAAAACCGGTTCCAAAGCAATGATCCAGGTAGATGGCGGAGTAAATGACCAAAACGCCCCCAAACTGGTACAAGCGGGAGCCGATATATTGGTTGCCGCTAGCTATATTTTTAATTCACAAAATCCGTTAAAAGCCATAAAAACTTTAAAAGAAAGCAGTTTGCAAAGTTTTTAATTCTATAATTAATTGCTCGGTTTGCCGAATTTTTGTAAATTTGGTAAAACAATTCGGCTATGCATTATAAGGTTTATTTAAATAATAAAGCAATTTTATTAACCGATAACCTTACGAATAGGCCGAACACATATGTCTATGGCAGCTTGGCATTGGATGAAATTATCCATCGTTTACAATACGGGATTACCGATCAAATTACACTATACAGTCCTTCCATTGATGCAGCTTGGAAAAATTTTCAAAAACATTTTGATGTAATCGAAGCAGCCGGAGGCTTAGTCTCCGATAAACAAGGGAATTATCTTTTTATTTACCGCAACGGGAAATGGGATTTGCCCAAAGGAAAAATGGAAAAAGGTGAGAATCCCGAAGAAACAGCCGTGCGAGAAGTTCAGGAAGAATGCGGAATACAAAATATCGGGATTGATCATTTTTTATTTGACACCTATCATCTTTTTACGGAGAACAAGAAAAAAAGACTCAAAATTACCCATTGGTATAAAATGCATGGAGAGAGGAACGACTCCTTGACACCTCAAACCGAAGAAGGCATAGAAAAAGTGGAATGGATTAATATTGACCAACACCCTGAAATTTTGCAAAGCAGTTATGAAAATATTAAATTGCTTTTCAACAGCCTGGGCTGATTTCTTAATACGTTTCCATACCTTTAAACTCTATTTAATTTTCCGATGAATAAAAAAAAACTTTCATATAAAAAAGCTTTACAGGAAAAAAAAGGAGTGGATAATGAAATTCCCTCTTTAAATCCTGCTTTCAAAAAAATAAAAAATTCTTTGGATATTCCTTTGGAGCAATACATTGAAGAAATAAAAAAGGGGAATGTGGTTTTTTTAAGCAAAGCGATAACATTGATTGAAAGTACCAACCCTCAACGTTTTGAAAAAGGACAGAAAATACTTAAAAACTTACTTCCTTATACTGGAAATTCGATACGCATAGGTGTAACCGGGGTTCCGGGGGTAGGAAAAAGTACCTTTATTGAAAAATTGGGCAAAAAATACACCTCTGCTGGACATAAAGTAGCGGTTTTGGCTATTGATCCAAGCAGTAGCTTAACAAAGGGAAGCATCTTGGGTGACAAAACCCGGATGGAAGAATTATCCCGCGATCCCGGAGCTTATATACGTCCTACTGCATCCGGAAATGCTTTGGGAGGTGTGGCCAGAAAAACCCGAGAAACGGTTTTGCTTTGTGAGGCGGCCGGTTTTGATCGTATCATCATCGAAACGGTGGGTGTCGGGCAGTCGGAAACCATGGTACATTCCTTGTCCGATTTCTTTTTATTATTAAAATTGGCCGGTGCGGGTGATGAGTTGCAAGGAATTAAAAGGGGAATTATAGAAATGGCCGATTTAATTGTGATCAATAAAGCAGAAGGAGATAATTTACCTCCCGCAAAATTGGCACAAAAAGCCTTTCAATCCGCTTTACATTTTTACCCCCCAAAAGAAAACGGATGGCAAACGAAAGTTTTTTTGGCTAGTGCCTTGGAAAACAAAGGTATAGGTAAAGTGCAAAAAGAAATAGATATATATATTGCTGAAATGAAAAAAAACTCTTTTTTTGATAGAAAGAGAAAAGAGCAAGAAGCCTATTGGCTGCATAAAACCATAGACACATATTTATTGGACAGTTTTTACCGGCGAAAAGAAGTCAAGCAAGCCATACGGGAAATGGAATCCATGACGGCAAATAATGAAATTACCTCTTTTGAAGCGGCGGAAATCATTTTGAAGAAATTCCTATGAAAAATATACTCATCACCGGAGGAACAGGGTTTGTAGGAAAAGAAATTATAGACCAATTGGAAAAAGCAGGATATCATACGGCGGTATTAAGCCGCCAAAAATCTATTTCCGGCATTAAATCTTTTTATTGGAATTACAAGACAGGAGAATTGGAAGAAGAGGCTTTGAAATTTGCCGAGGTCATTATTCATTTAGCGGGAGAAAATATATCCAAAAAAAGATGGTCACCTCAGCAAAAACAAGAAATCTATAACAGCCGGATTCTTTCTACACGTTTGCTTTATAATAAAATTAAAGAAACCGGTTACATTCCTCAAAAATTTATTGCCGCATCGGCCATAGGTTATTATGGTACGGAAACCGGTGAACATATTTTTTCTGAAAATGATCCTCCCGGGAATGATTTTTTGGCAAGTGTAGTGAAAGATTGGGAAAAAGAGAGTCTGCGATTCAAATCTCTTCATATTCCTGTTGTAATTTACAGAATCGGAGTGGTTTTTTCTGTTGATGGTGGTGCTTTGAAAGAAATGCTTAAACCTCTCAAATTCAAATTAAGTTTTACTTTAGGGAATGGAGAGCAGTATTTGGCCTGGGTTTCCAAAACAGATTTGGCAAAAGCTTTTGTTTTTGCCATTGAAAATCAAAATGTCGAGGGAATATATAATGTGGTTGCTCCGGAATCAATGAAACAAAAAGAATTGAGCCGTTTATTGGCTTCAAAATATGGGGCTGCGGTTGTTCCTTTTGCAATTCCTCAGAGATTGTTGGAATTATTAAAAGGAGAGATGTCTTCTATCATTCTAAAAGGAAGCCGGGTTTCTTCGGAAAAATTGCAACAAGAAGGGTTTGTGTTTTCATATAAATCGGTAAAAGATTTATTTGATTAACTTTTCATTCGGATGGATGTTTTTTTATATTTTAGCAGCCTAAAAATATATAACAATGGGATATATTATTCTCTCCAATATACGCACCTACAGTTTTCATGGCTGTATGGATGAAGAAGAAAAAATAGGAGCCGAATTCAGAACCGATGTGCGAGTAAAAACCGATTTAACAAAAGCTGCCGAGGCCGATGATTTGAGTTATGGTTTGGATTATGCACGCTTGAATGAAATCATCATTGAGCAGATGAAAATCCGTTCCAAATTAATGGAAACGGTAGCCTTGCGAATTATACGGGCGATTCTTCAAGAATGTGATTTGGCAGAGGAAGTTCAAGTAAAAGTAACCAAGCTCAATCCGCCGGTAGGAGGAAATATTGAAGCCGTCAGTGTGGAGATGACAAAAGGCCGTAATTAACTTGTGCAGTTTTAAAAAATAATGTAAATTTGTCTTCCAAAAATAAGGCACCTTGGCCGAGTGGCTAGGCAGCGGTCTGCAAAACCGTCTACAGCAGTTCGAATCTGCTAGGTGCCTCAAAAAAAAGCTGTTCTTTACGAGCAGCTTTTTTAATTATTAGAAATACTAAAAATCTGTTTTAGCTCACCTGCGGTGAGAAATTTTTTCCGGTTTTCGAATAGTATTTCAAGCATTGTGTTCAGAGAATCAACCGGTAGCCCCATTTCGATCCCGATATTACGTATGGTTTCCACTTCTTTTTTATGTATTTTGCCATCAATTTTCATCATTAAAGCCAATCCGTAAATATTGCTGATTCTTTCTTCTATTGGAATAAAAATATTTTTTGAAGGAGAAATTTCTTGCAGTAAGGGAATATCTTCAATGCTATCTAATTTGTAACCCATAGACTGAGCTATTTTTATAAAAAAACTTTCTTCATCCGGGTGAATTTCTCCATCACTGGTGATGATTTCCCAAAAATTTTTTAATAAATCAAGGCGTGTGCTCACTATCTAAAATCTTAATAATTTAATTATGGTGTATGCTGAAAATTTCAATTAAATCATTGTCAAAGAGCATTCCTCCTTTATTTGTTTCCATTCGCAACAACATCAAATCAATGCTTTCGGCAGGGAATCCCAGTTCTATAGTATATTCTTTTAATAAAACCACTTCCTCGTTGGCGACTACACCGTCTACAAGCATCATAATGGCAAGCCGGTATAATTGTTTGGCTCTTTCCAGTAAAACTTCGGTTTTTTTCTCAGGAATCTCTGCTTCAATAATTTCCAAGAGGATTTTTCTATCGATTCCAAGTGTATCGGCAAGGTCTTGAAGGTATTTATATTCTTCTTTTTTAAAAATATAGTCTGCTTTTGCCATTTTTACCAAACGACGCAGGATGGTAATTTTTTCTGATTGTGATTTGTGTTGATCGGATTTCAAAATAAAAATTATTTAAATATGTGTAAACAAAAATAGAAATATTTTTTGCAATACAAAAAAGAGGACCTGAAAGTCCTCTTTTTTGAAATTTTAAAATTTATAAGCTTATTTAATCATTAGTTTTTGTACGGCTATTTTATCATTTTCAATTATTTTGATAAGGTAAACTCCACTTTTCAGATTACTGATATTGATGGATTCTCCGTTTTCTACTTCGCCGTTAAAGACTTGCTTTCCGGTTATACTATAAATATAAACGGCCTTATCAGAAGAATTATCAGAAGAAATAAACAGATTACCGTTTTGAACCGGATTGGGATAAATATTCAATCCCTCGATACTGTTTTTACCGATAGCTGCAGAAACAGTTTCAAAATCATTTTCATCGCGAGGATATATTTGGGCGGTACCCTTATATTCTCCGGCAATACCGGTAACATTTACTTCTGTAGTAGGGATAGTAACACCTTCAATATCTGCAATTAATGTTCTTAATTTAGTTGTGCCCGTAGCATCGGTTAAGTTGTAGTTTTTGTTTAATACAAATGTTGTGTCTCCGTCAGGATCAATGGTAGCATTGTCTATTTTAATCAATTCAGATTCGTATTCTTCATGATTGGCATTAAGCTCATCAGCAGTAATCACTTGTGGAGTAATGGGTACATTGTTTCCGGTGAAGACAGGGTTGGTTGTAGGAATAAGTTGCAACACGCCATTGAACTCACTCAATTGCCCTTTTAAGTCGGTTACCTCGTCATAATTATTTACAGTATCGGGATCGAAAGTAAATACAATATTTTTGTCATAAACCATAATACCGGCGGTAGCATCCTGTACAAAAGCTGTAATTTTTCCATTTTTGACAGTTCCACCCAAAACAGAACTGGTTCCGGTTACATGATAATATTCCCCTTGTGTTCCGGCTCTTAAATCAGCTAATGTAGCCACTTCAATATAAGCTTTAATGGTAAAGGTTATTTCGGCAGTTACCGGAGGGTTTAATGCACTTCCTGTATTATCTACCAATTGTACAAGAATATGGTGTACTCCGGGTGTCAAGTTATCCAAAACTATATCATTAGTGTCATATTTTTCAACAGGTTGCTCATTGTCGAATTCATAAATGATGTATCCGTCTCCGTTATTAGGCTGGGCAACATTAAAATTCGAAATATTTAAAGAAATAGTAACAGAAGTAGTTTCCGGGTCAAAAATAGTTCCGTCAGGAGGTGAAGTAATTGCAATGTCAGGAGTTGTAGGCGCCTGATGTATAAAAGAAAAGTCATCCCAATAAACTACCGCACCGGCATATACACGTACTTCAAAATAGAAAGAGTCAGCAGTAGCAGGAGCCACCATAGTAACAGTATATTCTCCCCATTCATTATTATTAGTAGGCAAATAACTATTATTAGGCCCTTGTAATTCGTCTTTGTAATCATCAAGACTAGTAGATCCACTTTTCCATTTAGACCAGATACGAGCATCTGTTCCATCTCCTGATTCTACTTTATAATGGATAGTAAGAATATAAGTATGACCTGGGACAATTCCAGTAATAGTTTGTCCTAAATCCTTTGTTCCTCCTGTACTCTCATGTTTGGCAGCAAAGTTTCCTTCATACTTAACTGTAGCTTCTTTAGTTACATTTTCAACATGTGTCCACCCATCCGGATGAGTATCATCAGTCCATGTTTCAAAATTACCATTTTGAAGAACATCTTGCCCAAAAGATGTATAGGTAATTAATAAAAATAATAAATAAGTAATTTTTTTCATAATTGTAAATTTTTAAAGTGATATTCAAAGATAATAAAAAATTGTTTTTCAAGCTATTAAAATCATTCAAAAGAAAAATTTTTTTAATAGCTCCTTGTTTTTATAAAATTTCTTTTACTTTGATAATCAGTTTTTTATCAAGTTTTTTTTGGGGTATAAAATTTATTCCATAGGTTTTATGCAGATGTTTGGACAAGTATTCTTGTTCTGTTTGTCCGGGAGTAGGGATATAAATGGGGCGAATGTCCAATTTATAAAAATCCATTACGGAAGTATATCCGGGTCGTGAAATGATGAACCCTGAAGACTGAAGAATTCCTTCCAGTTCATCGCTCAGAAGGAAGTTTACGATTTTTATTTTTCCTTTGTTTCTGTATTCTTGTTTTTTACCGGGTTTTCCTTGCACCAACAAAACAGAGTATCCGGTTGTATGCAAAATGTTTAATAATTTTTTCTCCAATAATGTGCGTTGAGGTTCGGGGCCGGATAAAAGCACTAAAATATCGCGCTCGACAGGAAGTTTCTTTTTTTTTAAACGACTGAGGGGACCAATATATTTAACCGGTTTTTTATAAGTTATTTCATGACTAAGCTTTCCGCTAAGGTTCGGCTTTCCCGCAAAATCAGGTACCCAAATTTCATCAAATTTGGATAATAATTTTTTTTGAATCCGGGTGCTTAGCGGTGTCAAAATACCTGAAAAGATTCGCAATTGATGCGTAATAAAGACAGACTTTATATTTTGATGCCGCACACCATAACGATTGTCGGACATGATTTTTGTAATTCTGTATTTGGTAATAATTTTGTCTGTTTTTTGTTTTTCTTGCCGTATGGTTTTCCATATTTTTGGTATTTGGCTACCCAAAACAAAAGGCATAAAAAATGATTTTTTTGCATACCGGATACCATAGCCCGGTAGCTCCTCAAAATCCAGCGCGGGGAATTCTTTTTTAAGGAGAGTTAAAGCTTCGCCGTCGGAGGCGATGACCACTTTATTTCCCTTTATGAGTTCTTGACGGATTAAGGGAATGCATCGAGTGGCATGTCCCAATCCCCAATTGAGAGGAGCAATCAATATACGTTCATTTTCAGGCATCAAATAATTTGAGTATTTTTGAAAATTAAAAGTAAGAAAAAAAGTGGGTAGTAAGAACAAATTAAAACGATTTAAGGAGAACGAGACTTTCAGCAACTTGTTTCAACCTTCACGTGAAATTTTATTGAATGATGCATTTGAGCTGAAAGGAAAATGGAACAAAGACTATTTTAAAAACGACCGGCCGATCGTAGTGGAATTGGGATGTGGGAAAGGAGAATATAGCCTGGGATTGGCCCGGTGGTATCCGGAGAAAAATTTTGTAGGAATCGATATAAAGGGGGCGAGAATATGGCGGGGAGCCAAAACCGCTTTGGAAAAACAAATGGATAATGTGGCTTTTTTGCGTATGCAAATTGAGTTATTGGATAAAGCTTTTGCTCCGGGAGAAATTTCTGAGATATGGATCACTTTTCCCGATCCGCAAATTAAATATAAACGCACCAAACACCGTTTGACCAATCCCGATTTCTTGGCTTTATACAAAAAATTGCTGGTTCCCGGCGGCTTAATACATCTCAAAACCGACAGCGAATTTTTACACGGATATACTTTGGGTTTATTACAAGGTGCCGGACACGAGATTTTATATGCTCATCATGATATTTATAAAAATACCGAAGCTCCACGTGAATTAGTGGAGATACAAACTTTTTATGAAAAACAGTATTTGGAAATCGGGAAGCCGATTACTTATATCAAATTCAAACTAAAATAAATTACTATGCGTTGGAAAGGAAGACAAACCAGTAGCAATGTGGAAGACCGCCGTTCCTCATCGGGGCGAGTAGTGGGAGGCACTATCGGAATAGGCACTATCCTCTTTTTTATAGCCTATACACTTTTAACAGGTGAAGCGCCTACCGAAATGCTGCAACAAGCACCGCAGCAAATGCCGCAGACACAGCAAACCTCATTAAGGGCAGACGATCAATTGGCAGAATTTTCAAAAGTTATTTTTAAAGATACAGAAGACGTTTGGAGCAAACTTTTTGCAGAGCAATTAAATGCACGTTACCGTTATCCGAAATTGGTTTTATATTCGGGAAGTACTCCGGCGGCTTGTGGTATGGCAAGCTCGGCAATGGGCCCTTTCTATTGTCCGGCCGATGAAAAAGTATATATCGATTTGCAATTTTTTAAAGATTTAAAACGTAATTTCGGTGCTTCGGGAGATTTTGCCATGGCCTATATTATCGCTCATGAAGTAGGCCATCATGTACAAAATCAACTGGGTATAACCGGTCAGGTCCAAAGCCAACGAAGAAGGTTGAGCAAAAAAGATTACAATAAATTATTGGTACGCTTGGAATTACAAGCCGATTACCTTGCGGGTGTTTGGGCGCATCATATAGAAAAGATGAAGCATGTGCTTGATAAAGGAGATATTGAAGAGGCAATCAATGCGGCAAATTCCGTAGGAGATGACAGATTACAGAAAAGACATCAAGGCTATGTAGTCCCCGATGCTTTTACCCACGGCACTTCCGAGCAACGAATGCGCTGGTTCCTAAAAGGCTTTAAAAGCGGAAAAATTAGCGAGGGTAATACCTTTAATACACGCAATTTATAATGAAGAACACACAACAAAAGGATGAAAAATTATTTCAAATAGATGTTGAAAAAGTAATACGAAATCAATCCAACAAAACAGTCCGGAATCTTCCGGGACCGGTTGTTTCTTTTATCAAATGGTTGATCAAAGAAAAAGAGATGAATGCAATCCTGCAAAGGATCGGACACAAAAAAAACTTTGATTTTGTAGAAGCGGCGATAAAGGAGTTGGACTTAAAAATCCGGATTTACGGAGCCGAAAATATTCCCGATGATCCCAATGTCATTTTTGTAGGTAATCATGCTTTGGGAGGGGTGGATTTTTTTGCGTTGGCCTATGCCATAAAAGACAAATTTACTTCTATTAACCATCTCACCAATGATGTGTTAATGTCTATAAAACCATTGTCGGATATTATGGTGCCCGTGAATGTTTTCGGTAAAAATCCGGTCGAATATCAACGTCTGTATGATGAGCGATTAAAAGATCCGACCAAACCCGTAACTATTTTTCCGTCCGGAGAAGTGGCACGTACACATCATGGAGAATGGGATGACGGAGTATGGCGAAGCGGTTTTGTACGTTTTGCTAAAAAATTTAATAAAACAGTAGTTCCTTTTTTTATCACAACACGCAATTCTCCTTGGTTTTACCGGATTGAACGGTGGAGAAGAAAACTGGGAATTAAAGCGAACCTCGAACTTTTTTTATTGCCGCGTCAGATTTTTTATCAAAAAGGAAAAACCATCGAAATTTTTTTTGGTAAACCCATATCGCCGGAAACTTTCGATGAAACAAAAAGCATTCATGAATGGGCGGATTATGTAAAAAAAATAGCCTATTCGTTGCCTGAGGAAATTCATAAAAAAAGCGGAGAATAAACTCCGCTTTATTTGTAAGTTTTAAAAGGGTAAATCATCCGGTTCGTTATTGAGATCGAAATCATCCGCCGGAGGAAAACTATCTTGTAATGGAGGAGGTACGCTGCCGGGCGCTTCTTGTGTTATTTTGGAAATTCTCCAGCCTTGTATCGAATTGAAATATTTGGTTTCTCCTTGCGGAGAGACCCATTCCCTTCCTCGTAAGTTGATGCTGATTTCCACCTCGTCACCGGCTTTAAATTGATTTAATAAGTCTGTTTTATCTTGTGTAAATTCGATATTTAAAAACTGCGGATATTGTTCGTCGGTCACAATTACCACTTCTCTTTTTCTAAATCCGTTTGCACCATAGGTTTTTGTGTCTGTAATGAGTTTGATTTTACCTTTTACTTCCATAATTAATTAATTTGTTTTGTATAATAGATTGATTTTTTCCCAATTTGGTTGATTCAAAGTAGTTATAAGTAAGAACTAATAACAAAAGATATATAGAGGCAATGATACCGATGACCATATCATAGTAGGGAGTAGCGGTCAGTGCCAGACGAATAAAAATAGTAGCCAAAATAAAAGCCGAATACCGGTACATAGCTCGATAGCTTAGAATGTATCGAGTGGTGATCAAAAGAATAAGTATATCGCTGAATATCAATACGGTAAAGAAGATATGGAATGATGTGCGAAAGGTTCCGGTATAAAACAATTCTTGCAAATCGCTAAACACAATAAACAAAAAGGCAACTAATAGTCCCAATGATATGGCCCGTTTAAAACGGACAAAATTTCGCTGTTGTTTCTCGGTGTGACAAATAAGAATATGCTTTTGTTTTTTATAAACAATCCCGATGATAAAATAAATAACAAGGGAAGCAAATCCATAAGCAAACATATGTTTTACGGGATCAATCATTTCTACCCAACGAAAAGAATGAATATGTGAAAACTGTTCAAAACCGTGTCGTAAAAAGATAAGTGAAAGTAGCTCAAATTGTTTAGTCACAGATTTGGCTACCGATTTTGGTAATACAAACAGCATGGAAATTATTTCCGTTATCAATAAAACAGTAAAAGAAAGTTCAATTGAATAAAAAGGATTTTCAAAGGATTTAAGAAAACCTTTGGAAGGGATAATTTCTTTAGAAACCAAAAAATAGATAACCAAGGAGCTGACAAAAATCAATACCAGGATATTGCTGATATACTTATGTGCTATATCAGATTCCCAAGCTTGTTTGATGCGAAGATAAGTGTCTTCCAGTAAGTATAATATTTTTTGCACACCTCTTGTTTATAAAAAACAAAGATAAAGAAAACAAACTTTTATTTCTGACCCGATACAAAATAATTCTATTCAAGCAACTATCAGCCTGCAAAAAAGCCTTCCAGTTCCTGTAAAGTCTCGGGAGAAGTCTGGATGTCTTTTACCATTTTTCCTTTGTCCAAAACAACAATCCGGTCGGTTACTTCTGTAATATGCCCCAGATCATGGCTTGAAATGAGTAGAGTAGTATTGGGGTCTGATGCTTTTTCTTTCAAGAGCTTTTTTAATTTGATTTGGGTGGAAGGATCCAAATTGGCAAAAGGCTCATCGAGAATAATCACTTTGGGATTTCCTAAAAAAGCGGCAACAAGTCCCACTTTTTTCTGGTTTCCTTTGGAGAGATCACGTAAGTATTTTTTTTGTCCGATAATTTCATCATTAAAAAAATCTTCATATTCTTCCCAAAATTTTTCTACCTCGTTTTTTGACATTCCTCTCAGGTCACCGATAAATTGAAAATATTCTTCGGGAGTCAAGTAACCGATTAAGAAACTTTCATCAATAAAAGCAGAGGTAAATGGTTTCCATTCTTCACTTTTCTGTACATCGACTTCATGATTAAAAACTTTGCCCTTTGTCGGTTTTATCAAGTCCAAAACGAGATTGAACAGCGTGGTTTTTCCGGCACCGTTATTTCCTACCAGACCAAAACTTTGTCCTTTGGGAATACTAAGCTGTTCTATATTTAAAACGGTTTTGTCACCATACCTTTTTTGTAAATCAAGAATTTCTATCATAGCCAATTAATTCAGTTGTTGTAAAAACGAAATTTTGTGGTTTTTGTTACGCAAGATAGCTTTTTCCCCAAGTATTACAGGAAAATTTTTTTGTACATGCCCCACGGGAAAATCAAAAATTACAGGATAATTATATTCTTTGGTATGTTCATTTATTATTTCTTGTAAAGAGAGATGAAAAGCAGGATCATTTTCCGGTATATCTGTAAATTGTCCTACTAATAAAGCCTTCAAATTATCCAATTTTCCGGCTTTTTTAAGGCTGATGATCATCCTGTCTATTTGATATAATTGTTCACCCACGTCTTCAATCAGAAGCATTTTATTTTGGGTATCTACCTCCCAAGGTGTTCCAAGTGTACTGTAAAGGATAGCTAAATTTCCTCCGGTTACCGTCGCTTCCAAGTCATTAAAATCATTTTTGTTTGAAGCAGCGGTAGGGAATGTAAAGGTTGTTTTTTCTCCGAATAATGATTTTCGCGTTTGTTCGATTACTTCTTCCGGTATCGGTTTTGTAAGATTTACCGGCATAAAAGTATGCCAGGAAGGGAATCCCAAATTTTGGATCTTATTATGTAAAAGAGTAATGTCAGAAAATCCGGCGATAATTTTCGTATTTTCCATGAATTTACCAAAATTCAACCGGTCCAAAATCCGATTGGTACCATAGCCGCCTCTCAATGCCCAGATCATTTTTATTTCGGAATTGTCCAAGGCTTGTTGTAAATCGGAAGTTCTTTGCTCATCAGTGCCGGCAAAATGACCTTGCCTGTTTTGGATATGCTTTCCCTTTTCCACACGTAGCCCCCATTTTTCCAGCAATTGGGTAGCTTTCTCAATAATAGAAGCATCTTTTATATACCCGCCGGGAGCAGTCAAATAGACTGTGTCCCCTTTTTGAAGTTTCATAGGAGATGTTTAAAAATTATCTTACTTTTGCTAAAATACCAATTTTTTATGACACGAAAAGCAGTTTTCCCCGGCTCTTTTGATCCTATTACTTTGGGGCACACAGACATTATTAACCGGGCTTTGCCTTTGTTTGATGAACTGATTATTGCGATCGGAATTAATATCAACAAAAAATATATGTTTGATATTGAATTACGGACAAAAATGATTGAGGAAGTATATAAAAACAATCCGAAAGTAAAGGTCATTTCTTATACCGGTCTTACGGTGGATTTATGTCATAAAAAGAATTTTCCTTATATTTTAAGAGGTTTGAGAAACCCTGCGGATTTTGAATTTGAAAAGGCCATTGCTCAAACCAATAGGAAATTAGGGAATGTGGAAACCGTTTTTCTTTTGACAGGCCCCGAAACTTCCTATATCAGTTCAAGTATTGTACGAGATATATATAAAAACGGAGGAGATATTTCGGGCTTGGTTCCAAAAGAAATTTTAAAATTCTTATAGCCGATTAAGTATAATAATAAAACCGAAATTGTTGTCGCTATATCACAGCATGCTAAAAAATAATATAAAAAAATAAGCCCGCGCGAAGCGCGGGCTTAAAAATTTGTACTGAAAAGAGTTAAGATTTTTTACTATCTCTTCTTTCTTTGATACGTGCTTTTTTACCACGTAAATTACGGAAATAGAAAATTCTTTTTCTGCGTACTTTTCCGCGTTTGTTTACTTCAATTTTTTGAATGGTAGGCATATTGATCGGGAAAATTCTCTCCACGGCAATATCACCTGAAATTTTACGAATAGTGAAAGTTTCTGTGGCTCCGCTTCCTCTTCGTTGGATTACCACTCCTTTAAAGAACTGGGTCCGGGTTTTGTTTCCTTCTCGGATTTCATAATAAACCGTGATGGTATCACCGGGTCCAAATTCGGGAAGATCTTTCTTCTCTACTAATTCGTCTTGAACTAATTTGATTAAATGGTCCATTTTGATCTTGTTTTATTGTTGATTCAAAAGAACATACACGATTTTCGCCAGAGGTTCGGTTGAATAGGTTTGCAAAATTACAATTTTTTTTCAATTGACAAAACCGCCGGTTCAATTTTTTTTAATTTTGCAGCTGCAAGCCACCTTAGCTCAGCCGGTAGAGCAGCTCACTCGTAATGAGCAGGTCGCGGGTTCAAGTCCCGTGGGTGGCTCTATTTTACTTTATCTACAAGGAGTTCTGCAATATCAAGTACTTTTACTTCTTGCTCTTTATTGAAAAATTTTACTCCGTCTGTAATCATTGTGTTGCAGAAGGCACAAGCAGTGGCAATGACTTTTGGATTGGTTTCCAAAGCTTCACGAGTTCTGAACACGAAAATTTCTTCTTTTTGAGGTTCGGCTTCTTTAAACATTTGTGCTCCTCCTGCACCACAACAAACAGAATTTTCTTTGTGGTGTTTCATTTCCTTGATGTCAATTTCGAGCTGCTTTAATACTTCTCTGGGAGCTTCATATTGCCCGTTGCCTCTTCCTAAATAACAAGGGTCATGATATGTAATATTCATTCCTTCATAACTACCTCCCTCCACTTTTAATTTCCCTTCTTCCAAGAGAGATTGGAGGAGTTCGCTGTGGTGATATACTTGGTATTTACCTCCGAGGTCAGGATATTCGTTTTTAAAGGTATTATAGCAGTGAGGACAAGTAGTGACTATTTTTTTGACATTATAGCCATTCATTACTTCAATATTAGTCATGGCTTGCATCTGAAAAAGAAACTCGTTTCCCGCTCTTTTTGCGGGATCTCCGGTACAACTTTCTTCTGTTCCCAGAACGGCAAAATCGACACCGGCTTTATTGAGCAATTTTGCAAAAGCACGTGTAATTTTCTTAGCTCTATCGTCAAAACTTCCGGCACAACCTACCCAAAAAAGAATCTCGGGTTCTTTGCCTTCGGCAGCAAATTCTGCCATGGTTTTTACTTGTATATCAGACATATCAATGTGTTTTTTTCTGGTTAATCTTCTTTGGCCCAATTTAATCGGTCGAGTTGGCTGTATTGCCAAGGTGCACCATTATTTTCTATATTGGTAAACATCATATTTAATTCCGGTGGAGCAGCAGACTCTTCCATTACCAGATATCGTCTCATTTCGATAATGATATCCATCGGGTCATTTTCAACCGGACATTCTTCTACGCATGCATTACAAGTAGTACATGCCCAAAGCTCCTCTTTGGAAATGTAGTCGAATAGTGATTTTCCGTCTTCTTTGAATTCACCGTTTTTATCGATATTTCTTCCTACTTCCTCCAACCGGTCACGTACATCCATCATTATTTTACGCGGAGAAAGTTTTTTTCCGGTTTGGTTTGCCGGACAAACATCTGTACATCGTCCGCATTCCGTACAGGTATAAGCATTGAGTAAATATACCCATTGGAGATCAAAAATATCTTTGGCACCGAAACGTTCGGGTTCTCCTTCATCTTCTGCTGGAGCCGCATAGGGATCGGCATTGGGATCCATCATTAATTGGACTTCTTTTTTGACACTTTCCAAATTGTCTATTTTGCCCAATGGAGGGAGTTTGGCATAATAGGTATTGGGGAAAGCCAATAGAATATGCAAATGCTTGGAGAAATAGAGATAATTAAGAAAAGCAAGAATTCCGACTATATGAAACCACCAAGCCACACGTTCTATCATTTCAAGCATAACCGGATTGTCCGGTAAAATATTATATAAATAATGACTTATCGGAAAAGAACCGACGATTCCTTGTTCAAAAAAATAATGTCCGTATTGCAATACTTGTAATTTATAATCTGCGGCATTCATAATAAGAAAAGCCGACATCAAAACAAATTCGAAATACAGAATGATATTGGCATCTTTTTTTGGCCAACCTTCCATTTCGGGATTTTGGAATCGCAAGAGTTTGAGCACATTTCTTCGTATCCAAAACAAGGTAACCGAGACAATGACGAGAATGGCCAAAATTTCAAAGGAGCCGATAAGAAAATTATAAAATTTTCCAAGGGGTGCCAATACACGGTGTGTGCCGAAAATCCCGTCAATAATTATTTCGATTACTTCGATATTAATAATGATAAATCCTAAATAAACAACCAAGTGAAGAAGAGCGGGGATGGGACGCTTGAACATTTTTTGTTGTCCGAAAGCTTTGAGAAGCATATTTTTCCATCTTTCTTCTTTTCGGTCGTTTCTGTTTGAAGGTTTTCCGAGTTTGATATTGCGGATGGCTTTTTTGATATTAGAAGCAAAATAGCCGACGCCTGCACCAAGAATCAGTATGAAAATGATATTATCGAGGTATTGCATAATCATATAATTAGTTTAAGAGCAAAAATAATAGATTTACTTGTTTTCCGTCTGACTTTTATCTTTTTTTCCGAAAATGGAAAAATGCACATATTTTTTTGGATGCTGACGCAAGTCTTTAAGAAGTAATTCCAATTCTTTGGTAGATTTTACCAGATTGTCATATAACATCTTGTCGTTCATTAATTTTCCCGTAGTGCCTTCCGGATTGTTGAGGTTTTTCATCAATTGATTTAATTCGGCAATGCTTTGTTCCAATTGTCTTGAAATTTGTCCGATTTTAATCTGTTTAAGAGAATCGCTCAATACACTGAAATCTTCGGAGATTTTATGGAAATTTTGCAGTGAACGGTTAATGTTTTC
>JAMOVT010000084.1 GCA_027061855.1 Flavobacteriales bacterium | reverse complement strand
ATATCCTTTCCTTTTAGATAATTTAATCCCCAAATGAAAAGAATAGTAGAAATTACTACGATTATCCCCGTTTTGGTTTGTCTGTTGATTTTAATCATGGAGCCTGTGATTTTGGTGTTAAAGATACGGATTTATTTTTTTAATGCTTCTTGTAAACTGATTCGTTTTCCGTTTTTAAAAGCGACGATAAAGGCCGTAGCATAATTTTTTTTATGGGCTTCTCGTTGAATTAGCCGTATTTTTTGAATGTCATTTGAATGCCCCGTATAATATTTATACCAACGGCCGTTTTTTGTCATTGACAAGTCAGTCAAACCATTGAAATTTTCGGGTTTTAAAGGAATTTTTTTTGAGGAAGCAGCCAATTGGACTTTAAATATCACTTCTGAATTATTTTCAGAGGCAGTAGTATTTGTATCCACCTCAGGAACTTGCGAGTTGGCCCTGATAAAGCGATAATATTCTTTTACGGCATCGACAATGGACTGTGCTATTTTATTTTGTCCCGCTTTGGAATTCAAAAATTTTTCTTCTTGCGGATTGGTCAAAAATCCTATTTCGGTTAATACGCTAGGCATATAAGTCAATCGTAAAACGGCAAAACCAGCTTGTTGCACGCTTCTGTCTTTGATATTTTTTACATATTTTTCATATTGTTTTTGAATCAAAGATGCCATGTAGATTGATTGATCGAGGAACTCTTCTTGCATTAATGAAAGTCCGATAAAAGATTCAGGATGATCGGGGTCGAAGCCTTCGTATTTTAAATGATTGTTTTTTTCGAGTTTGATTACGGAGTTTTCTTTTTTAGCTACGTTAAGATTGTCTTTATTTCTATGAATCCCAAGCACAAAAGTTTCGGATCCTTTAGGTTTCGGACTTTTGTTGGCATTGCAATGGATGGAAATAAATAAATCGGCTTTATTTTTATTGGCAATTTCCGCGCGTTCCCATAATTCAAGAAAACGATCGGATTTTCTCGTTAATATTGGTTGAATATGAGGGTCGTTTTTCAATTTTTGATTGACCAATAAAGCGACGGCAAGGGCAATATCTTTTTCTTTTTTCTTCATTTTTCCCGTCCCTATACTTCCTGAGTCTTTTCCTCCGTGTCCCGCATCAATAACTACTTTAAATTTTTTCTGCTGTGCAATAGCCGTTGAAGAAAAAAATAGCACGATTATTGCAAGAAGTAACCGGACAAAAATATGTTTTGTATTTTTATGCATAAAATTGTTTCAATTTAATTATTTTTGACTTTTCAAAAACCTGTATGTCAATTTACAAAAATACTATAAGCAAATTGTTTACCAAAATATCTTTGGGAGTTTTTATTTGGGCATTTTTTTTGTCTCCGGCATGGGTGTTTTCGCAAATTATTCCTCCGAATGATAGAGATTTAAAAAAGTCAAATCGCACACAAGAGATTCAAAAAAAGATTCCTCAATTACAAAAGGATTCCGCCTTAATCAAGAAAGATAGTATTGTAAAAAGCACAGGTAATAAAAAGGATACTATTTCGAAAGGGAGTTTAACTTCCAAACTGGAACATTATGCTGAGGATTATATGGAAATTGACCATGAGAAAAATTCTATTGTTCTTTATAATAAAGCGCGAATTAAATATGAAGATTTTGAATTGACAGCAGGGATTATTTATATCGATCAAAATAAGAAAGAAGTCTATGCAGGACGGATAAGAGATTCAGTTGGAAAATTAAGCCAGCGCCCTGTTTTTATTCAAGGAGGAACAAAAACAGAAAATGACAGTATCCGTTTTAATTTTGAAACAAAAAAAGCTTTGGTATGGAATACTTTTACCAAAGAAGGAGAAATGAGTTTGATCAGTGAAGTGACAAAAAAATACAATGACAGTGTGATGTTTGTCTCCAATGTAAAATTTACTACTTCCGAAGATCCTAGAAACCCCGAATATTATTTTTTGGCAAAAAAAGGAAAAATTGTCCCCGGTAAGAAGATTGTGGTGGGGACCACGCAGATGTGGATTGAAGAAGTGCCGACTCCTTTCATAATTCCTTTTGGCTTTTTTCCTTTAATCAATAAAAGGTCTTCCGGTTTTATAGTCCCGACTTTTGCCGATACACGTAAAGGTTATTCCTTACAAAACGGCGGATTTTATTGGGCGATGAGCCCCTATGCAGATTTAAGTACAACAGCCGATTTTTACACAAATGGAAGTTATGCTTTTCGTGTGGCTTCACGATATAAAAAGAGGTATAGATTTAATGGAAATTTTACTTTTAACTATGAGAATACTATCCAATCTTCCATCGGATTACCGGATTATTCAAAAAGATCTTATTGGAATATCCGATGGACGCATTCCATTGATCAAAAAAGCAGTCCGCTTTCTTCTTTTTCTGCCAATGTGAATTTCGGGAGTAGCAAGTATTATCGCAACTCGGATAATTATTATATTGTCACCAATATTGATAATCAATTGAGAAACGAACTTTCTTCTTCGGTAAATTATTCGAAGCGATTTGCCCACTTGCCTTTGGATTTTAATTTGTCTTTGAATCATAATCAAAATGTAAATGAAGAAAAGATTTATCTGACTTTGCCTCAATTGAATGTGAATGTGCATCGTATTTATCCTTTTTCCAAAAACGGTCAAAAAAAGAATTTTTTGCAAAAGATTAATTTTACTTACCGGATGGATGCCGTAAATAAAATTTCAACGACTGACAGTTTATTATTTACATCGGGAATGTGGGATGGAAGGAAGATTGGAGCCAAGCACAGTTTGCCGGTTTCTACCGATGTAAAATTATTAAAATATATAAATTTTAAACCGCAAATCCGCTATACGGAAGTTTGGGAAGGACAATATATAGATAAATATTGGGACCCGTTGGCCAATCAAGGTGCAGGAGAGGTGGTAGTCGAAGAAAAAACGGGGTTCAAAAATTATAGAAATATTGATATTTCGGCCAATTTTTCAACCAATATTTATGGGACCTATATTTTTGGAGAAAATAAAAAAATTATGGGTATTCGTCATACCATTACACCAAGTTTATCCTATCGTTACAATCCGAAATTCAGTCGGTATATTTATCAATACGAAGACGGAAACGGTGATTTTGTCGATTATACTCAATTTGATCAAGGCCTTTACGGAAAGCCAAACTTGATCGAGCAAAAATCTCTGATGCTTAGTTTCAATCAGAATTTTGAAGCAAAAATCAAAACCAAAGACGGAAAAAATAAAAAAATAAGGTTTTTGAATATTAGCAATTCTTATGATTTTACCAGAGATTCTATGCGGCTTTCTCCTTTTAATTTAACCTCTAGTTTTGAAGTTGCAAAGGGTTTACGAATTAATTTACGTTCACAATTTGATCCTTATGCGATTGAAAATGCAAAAGTCCAAAAAGAACTAGCTATTAGTCAAGGACAAGGTTTAGGACGATTCAGTAATTTCAGTTTCAATACTTCCTATCGTTTTAATAATGATACGTTTAAAAAGAAAAAAGAAAAAGATAAAGGAGAAAAGGGAGAAGCTAAAAATAAGGAAATAGAAATTGATCAAGCCTATCGCAACACAATCAAATGGAATTTTAATGTGAGTTATGATTTCCGATTTCGTAATAAGGTATATTCTTCAATCGATGTTCCATCTATTGTTGGGAATACGATATCATTAAATGGAGATATAGCTTTTACCGAAAATTGGAAAGTGGGAATAACCAGTGGGTATGATTTTGTCAACAAAGGAGTTATTCCTACCAGTTTAAATTTTACGCGGGATTTGAAAAGTTGGGTAATGCGATTCAATTGGCGTCCTATCGGCACCTATAAATCCTGGTATTTCTTTATCGGAATTAAATCTTCTATTCTGAGTGATATCAAATACGATAAACACAACGAACCTCTTCGTACATTCTTTTAGTCATAAGAGACGGCGCGATTTTTGCTTAAATTATTTTTATACATTTGTAAATTATTCATTATCCAAATATTATGAAAAAAATATTATTATTAAGTTTAATTTTACTTAGTTTTTCCGGTTTTGGACAAAATCGGTTTTGGCAAAAAATAACCGGAGCGGATGGCCGTAAAATGAAAGTCTTAAAGGAAATGCCGGTTAATTACCAAACCTATCGTTTGGATGAAAAATCCTTTCTTTCGGAATTGCAAAAATCAAAAAAGAATTTTTCCAAAAACACTCCGGTCAAAATCAATTTGCCTGACGGAGAGAACTCATTCACAACTTTTGAGGTATATGAATCGGGGACTTTAAGTAAAGAATTAATCGAAGCTTACCCCAATTTAAAAACTTATCGTGCTTATAGTAATAATCATTTGGAACAGGCGAGCATAGTGGTAAGCAATTGGGGGATTTATATCCAAATATTCAGGAATGGAAAAAAACCTTTTTTAATCCAGCCGCTGGATAAAAAAACGGGGATTTATATGGTTTATGATCAAAAAGACCTAAAAAAGAAAGCTTCTTTTAAATGTTTTACAGAGGATAAAAGCTCACCCTCTTCTACTACTTTTTACAAAACCCGATCCTCAGACAATGTTTTGAGGAGATATCGATATGCCATTGCTACAACAGGAGAATATTCCCAATATCATATACAACTGGCTATAGATGCCGGAGTGATTGATGCAAATGCTACGGATGCACAAAAAAAAGAGGTGGTATTAGCGGCGGTAACGGTTACCGTTGATCGCCTGAATACGGTGTATGAGAGGGATTTGGGAATCCAATTACAATTGGTGCCACAAGAAACCGATGTGATTTTTCTTGACCCGGATACTGATCCATATGACAATACGAATATTCAAACTATGTTAAATAAAAATACTACGGTTATTAATAATGCTATTGGTGTAAATAATTATGACGGAGGACATCTATTTACTACCTATCCCGGTGGGGGCTTATCAGGACTTGGTGTGATTTGTAAAGACAATCAAAAAGCTGCTTCGGTAACAGGTTCGGATAATCCTATCGGCGATCCTTACGATATTGATTTTGTAGCACATGAAGTAGGCCATTCCTTTGATGCAAACCATACTTTTGCTAATAAATGTGGTGGAAACCGTAATTTGGCAACTTCTGTGGAGCCCGGAAGTGGAAGTACCATAATGGCTTATGCCGGTGTATGCGCGCCAAATATACAAGGAGGCAGTGATGCCTATTTTCATAGAATTAGTATTGATGAAATTACCAATTATATCACTTGGGGATCCGGGAATTGTGCTCAGCAAATTGATATAGGAAATACCGCACCGGTAGTGAGCTATATCAATTATTCCAATAAATATATCCCGAAATCCACTCCTTTTATGCTGATAGCTTCTGCCACAGACAATGAAGGAGATGCGCTGACTTATGCTTGGGAAGAAATGGATGCCGTAACAGATTCTAATGTAGATGCATATATACCGGCATCTACCAATGTATCCGGTCC
The DNA here is from genome assembly GCA_027061855.1 of Flavobacteriales bacterium. GTDB lineage: Bacteria > Bacteroidota > Bacteroidia > Flavobacteriales > Flavobacteriaceae > JALSPZ01. Next base: position 17,680 of record JAMOVT010000084.1, on the reverse strand, counting down.
GATGTTTCGCTCATATTGGGCAACAGAAAGAGCCATACGTTATTTTCCTTCTTTACCCTATATTTTGAATGGAAATTATGGAAATCAATGGGAAGTATTACCTAGTGTTTCCCGGTTTATGAATTTTGCGATTACAGTTCGTGATAACCATGCAGGTGGAGGGCAAACACCCTATTCAACTATGGCTGTACAAGTAGATGATACTACAGGTCCTTTTCGTGTAACTTCTCAAGGAGCCGATGAAGTATGGATGCCGGGAGAGACTAAAACCATAACTTGGGATGTGGCCGGTACGACAGGAGGAAATGTGTCTTGTGGTACCGTGGATATTTTACTCTCACTGGACGGAGGAAATCATTTTGACCAAATTCTTGTAGCGAATGTGCCGAATGACGGAAGTGAAACAATCACCGTCCCAACAGGTATAGAGACGCCGGAAGCTTACTTAATGGTGAAGGGGCATGAGCGGTATTTCTTTGATTTGGCAAAAGGAAAAATAACGATTGGTTCTTACGAAACCACTTGTAATACTTTTTCTAATCAAACGGCAGTAGCAATACCTGACAATAATACAGCCGGAGTGGAGAGTACTATAAATATCCCTGATAATATTACTTTGTCTGATGTAAATGTTTCGGTTAATATCACCCATACCTACATACGGGACTTATATTTAAAACTTACTTCTCCTCAAGGAACTGAAGTGATTTTGTATGATCATAATTGTAATAATCAACATAATATTATCGCTACTTTTGATGATGAAGGACAAGCTTTGAACTGCGGGAGTTTGACAGGACATATTATTCCGGTGGGAAAATTGGGTGACTTTAATGGAGAAGAGGCACAAGGTACATGGAAATTGTTTGTTAGTGATAATGCACAAGCTGACGCCGGAACTTTGAATTCCTGGTCGCTGGAATTATGCGAAACCAACCCGTCGGCAGGAATTTCCACTTTATCTGTAACGGATTTAAATATATGGCCTAATCCGGTAAAAGAGAGTTTTACATTATCCTTTGATACTACTGAAAGAAATGTTCCGGTAAATATTAGTATGATTGATTTGAGTGGAAGGGAAATTTGGCAGAAGGAATATCCTGTATCAAATATCCGTTTTGAAAAGCAGTTTAGTGTTTCTCATATGAGTAAAGGAATATATTTACTCAGAGTTCGGTATGGAAATCAAAACAATGTAATAAAATTAATATTACAATAATAATTACAGGTATTATGAAACAAAAAGCAGCTCTTGAAAAAGGGCTGTTTTTTTATAATTATGATATAAAACAGCAATTTTCTCTTCCTTTTTTGTATTTTTAAAGCATAAGACGGTTTAAAAAAATAAATTATGCAAAAAATATTATTGGGTAATGAAGCTATCGGGCAAGGAGCCATAGATGCCGGGATTTCCGGAGCCTATGGTTATCCCGGTACACCTTCCACCGAGATTATTGAATATATAGAAAGAAATAAGAATCTTCCCGACAGAGAAATTGTCGCTCATTGGGCTACCAATGAAAAAGTGGCAATGGAAGAAGCCTTAGGAATGTCATTTGCCGGCAAACGCAGCATTGTGACGATGAAACATGTAGGATTAAATGTCGCTTCGGATGCATTTATCAATATGGCCATATCCGGAATCAATGGGGGATTGGTAGTCGTTGTGGCTGATGATCCTTCTCAGCATTCTTCTCAAAACGAGCAGGATTCACGTTTTTACGGAAAATTTGCCATGGTGCCCGTGTTGGAGCCTTCCAATCAACAGGAAGCCTATGATATGATGCGATATGCCTTTGAGCTCTCCGAGAAAACAAAACTCCCTGTTTTGTTTCGTTCCGTAACCCGTCTATCGCATTCCCGTGCAAATGTAGAAGTGAAAGAAAGATTAAATGAAAATTCTTTACATTTTCCCGAAGACACAAAACGCTTTGCATTGATTCCTTCTTTTGCAAAAAAGCAATATAAAAATCTTATAGACAAGCAAAAAGAACTGGAAAAGATTGCCGAAGAATCTCCTTGGAATGAGTATAGGGAAAGTGAAAATTCAAAAATGGGGATTATAGCTTCGGGGATTGCCATTAATTATTTATTGGAAAATTATCCCGAAGAACTTCCTTTTGATCTACTGAAAATTTCTCATTATCCATTGCCGAGAAAACAAGTGGCCAAGCTTTTTGACCGCAATGAAAAAATATTGGTACTGGAAGACGGTTATCCTTTTATTGAAGAAATGATAGGTGACTTTTTAGGACGAGAAAAAAAAGTAAGAGGCCGACTTACCGGAGATATTCCCCGTACGGGAGAATTAAATCCCAATATAGTGGCTTATGCACTCGGATTAGAAGAGAAAATCAATGAAGATCTTCCTCAAATTGTAGCTTCCCGGCCTCCGCAATTATGTCCAGGTTGCGGCCATATCGATTTATATGAAGAGCTCAATGATATAATACCTGAAATTGGTGATAACCGTATATTTTCTGATATAGGTTGTTATTCCCTTGGAGTACTGGAACCTTATGACACTATCGATACCTTAATTGATATGGGTGCTTCTATTCCCATGGCAAAAGGAGCTGCCGATGCGGGAGTTTCTCCCTCCATTGCAGTAATTGGAGATTCTACATTCACTCATTCGGGAATGACCGGATTGCTAAGTGCGGTATGGGCAAAATCTCCCATAACGGTCATTATCTCCGATAATTCCGCGGTAGCCATGACAGGGGCACAACCTTCGGCTGCTATGGGTCGTTTATATGATATTGCCAAAGGATTGGGAGTAGAAGAAGAACATATTAAAGTGATTATTCCTCTAAAAAAATATCATGATAAAAATGTGGAAATTATCAAAGATGAATTGGCTTATGACGGGGTGTCTCTAATTATCGCTCAACGTCCTTGTGTGACTATGTCCAATGATAAAAAAGAATTGGCTCGAAAATTTAATACATTGACTCCAAATTATTAAGAAATGAAAAAAGACATCATTATATCAGGAGTGGGAGGTCAAGGAATTTTGACTATTTCCGCTATTTTAGATACCGCTGCGCTTAAAGCGGGATACAATATAAAACAATCGGAAGTGCATGGCATGAGTCAGCGTGGAGGAGCGGTACAGTCACATGTACGTATCTCCGACCAACCGGTATATTCCGATTTAATTCCCTTTGGAAAAGCAGATATGATACTTTCGGTGGAACCGATGGAATTATTGCGTTATTTGCCCTATTTAAAACCTGATGGTTTTTTAATAACAGACAGCAATCCGTTTAAAAATATTGCCAATTATCCCGATGAAGAGGAATTAAAAAAGCAAATTGAGAAGTTTCCCAACCACCGGATTATAGATGGGAAATCATTAGCCAGGAAAGCCGGGAATATGCGTGCTGCAAATATCGTATTGATAGGTGCCGCTTCGGATTTACTTCCATTTGAAGACGAACTTATCGAAGAGGTTATAAGAGAATTATTTGCTCGTAAAGGAGAACGTATCGTACAAATGAATATTGATGCCTATCGATACGGAAAAGAAGCTGTAAAACAAAATGTTTAATCGATGATTTACAAATGGATTTTGCTTTTCTCCATTTTAATATGGAGTTTTTCAATGCAGGGACAAACAAAAAAAGAGAAAAAAGCATTTATTGAAGAAGTGAATAAAACCCTCGATTCATGGCATAAATACGCTGCCGAATCGGATTTTGATCATTATTTTGATTTGCTTGATAAAGATGCAGTATTTGTAGGAACCGATAGTGCAGAAGTATGGAGTAAAAAGGAATTTATGCGTTACGCTAAAAAACCTTTTAAACAAAAGAAAGCCTGGAAGTTTGTCCCGACTAGTAGAAATGTTTATTTGGGAGAAAATTCTGCCGTTGCATGGTTTGACGAATTATTAAATACATGGATGGGGCAATGTCGCGGCTCGGGAGTATTGGTAAAGAAAGAGGACGGAGAATGGAAAATCAAACATTATGTATTGTCATTGACAGTGCCTAATGATAAATTGAAGGCTGTAAAAAAAATGATTGCTTATTGATTTGTTTCTTTCTCAAAAGGAATAATATTTTCCTCCTCGGTTTCCGTTTTTTTCTGAGGGACAGTAGCATTATATTCGGGGATAATATATTCCAGAATATCTTCTTTTGATTTGATCTGTTCTTCTCCCCGCCATAAAAAGCCTTTCAGTTTTTTTTCTTTTAATTCGTTTGGAGGGTAGATAATGCCATCCACTTTTTGATAGAAACGGGTTTTGTTAATTTCGCCGTTTTTAAAACCTATATAAATTCTGCTGGACTTATTTTTTTCAATCCCGGTGAGTTTGCCATTGTCTTCTCTAAAATAGAATATTACCTCGGTATTTCCAGTGATATCAATATGGTCCAATTTTTTATTGATAATTTTTCCTTTTAATTCTTTTCCTTTTATTTGATTGTATCCTGTCGTATCTTTTTGTATGATAAATACGTTTTTCGGAATCAATAGAGAATCGACATTATTCAAACTATCATTTTTAATGATAATCGTCTCGCCTGTTATCTGGTTATTTTTACTCCACACTACAGGTTTATTCAACATTTTCATTATTTTCAAACTATCGTTCCGGTAGATAGAATCACTACGTCCCGAAAATTCATTGGAAAAGAAACGCACTTTGTGGAAAGCCCATATTTCCCGTTCTTTATTTTTACCCGCCATAATAAATTTTTGGGCACGGCTATACAATGTGTCTTTTTCGGTTAGAGTAATTAATAAAGGTTTTTTTGTGACCTCTACAGAATCTTTGTTTCCCCAGTATTGTCCGTAGTCACTATAAATCCAAGTTTTGTTAATTGAATCATGTAGCACCATATTTCCAGTTCCGTTAGCATAACTTTTTTGCTGGTCATAATATAAACTGTCTCCTTTTATGGTAGTATGCCGGTCTTTAATAAATGCATTTTTAACAAACCAAGAGATTTTTTTCTTACTGTCATAATGTCCTTTTTCGGCATATACATAACTATGAGGATTATAAATTTTAGTAGGGCCATAGAAGTTGGAAATTCCTGAATCGGTAAAATAATCCAGTTGATAGGAATCCAATTGGTACTCGGGATTATCGATATGTACATTATTGATAAAACGGAATTTTTTTTCTTCGAGAAAATACCTGCCGATTTTGCTTTTTAATGTGTTGACACTATCACGAATCATTCCTCCCGATGTGTAATAAGCTTCTTGTTTTTTACGGTCAAAGAGCAAGGTATCCGTTTTAAGCCTCATTTGAGGATCTTTCAAAAAGACATCCCCGATCGCTTTGGCAAAGCTTTTTTTTCCGTCATAGGAAATATAATGAGCTTTCATTTCCACACTATCACCTTGGACCAAACGTACACTCCCTATTGCAATGGCTTTATTTTCTTTTTTATCCACCAAAGCCTTATCACAGAAAAGAAGAGCATTGTTATGTTCTATTTGTACGTGCCCCGATAATAATTGCTTGCCGGGGTATTTTTCACTCGTAGTGGCATAATCGGCATAGATGATGTGGATCAAATCATCTTGTTTTTTTTCTTGCCCCCGGAGGAAAAAGGAACTCAATAAAAATATAAACAATAAATTATTTTTTATAAAGAACGGCATGATCTTTAAAGGCTTTTAGATTTATTTCCGGTTCGTTATAAATATAAACATCGGCTTCTCCACGGGCAATAAGATCTAATTTTTTACCGGCATTTATATGGGTTTTTGTTTTGTCTTTGGTAATTAAAGAAACATTTTCGATTATGAAATTTTCGCCTTTGTATTGGGCTTTGTCATTGGGACGAATTTCAGCATCTTTTGCTTTTCCTTGAATATTAAAGGCTGAATGACCATTTAATGAAAGACTTAATTGGGAAAAAGAGGCTTTTAAATCGGTTTGAGCATATTCATCCATATAAATTTCAGCAACGGGAGCAGTAACATCCATTTTTAGATGGCTTTTATTTCCTGCGTTAATAGCCAATTTCTTTTTTATATCCAAAATCAAATCGGATTTTCCACGATCAAAGGCTTTGATAGATAACTCTTCCAATGAAAGATCTTCTTCATTATACACCTTTCCTTTTTCAATCAGTTCAATGCTATGAAAATGATCTGGAATATAGACAGTAATTTTCAGTCTTTTTTTCTTGACAATTTCTTGTGTGGTATAAAAAGAAAGTATCCCTTCATCTACTTTAAAATGAATTACATCAAATAAATTATCATCTGTTTCGATGATAACACGTGTTGTATCCGTGCTTTTTTTAAGGCCGATTTGGAATTTCTCGCCCACCCTCAAAGCTTCAAAATCAGGAAGTAAGAACTTTTTGATAAGCACTTCCCGGTTCCCTTTTATCTTTTCTTTTTTTTGTCCGTAGGAAATCATTGTTAATCCTACCAATAGTATCAATAATATTTTTTTCATAATATAAATTTATATACAATAATCTTACCAATTAACTTCCCAAACGTTCTTTTTTCCACTGATAGTCTTCTTGTAGTTTATAACGGATTCGATCATGTAAACGATTGGGACGTCCTTGCCAGAATTCTATTTCCACCGGTTTCACTATATAACCTCCCCAAAAAGGGGGCCTGGGGACTTCTTGCCCCTCAAATTTTTTCTCTACTTCTTTATATTTCTCTTCTAAAAATTTTTTATCGGGAATGACTTTACTTTGAGGAGAAGCCCAAGCACCTATTTGGCTTCCGCGTGGACGCATTTCAAAATAACCGTCCGAAAGATTTTCGGGCAATTTTTCGGCAATTCCTTTAATTTTTACTTGCCGTTCCATTTTTGGCCAGAAAAAAGCCAGAGACACTTTGGGATTTTTTTCGATAGCTTGCCCTTTTTCACTTTCATAATTGGTATAAAAGACAAAACCTTCCCAAGTAAATCTTTTTAACAAAACTACCCTTATTTTTGGGAAACCATCCAGTCCGTGAGTAGCTAAACTCATGGCATTCACCTCCACGCAATCCTCTTCCCGTTCGGCTTCATAAAACCATTTTTGAAATAATTCAATCGGATTTTCGGGTGTGGTTTTTTCATCAAGTGCATCCCGTTGATATACTTTTCTATAATTGCTTAAATCTTTTTCCATTTATAAATGCTGTCAAACAAAGTTACATTAAATTTCAAATACCTTTCCTTCTTGTGCAATATCTACTTGTGGAAAAATTTCTTTGGCTTCTTCCTTAAATTGATTTTCGTCTTTATAGCGGGAAGAAAAATGTCCTAAAACCAATTTTTTTACATTGGCTTGTTTGGCAATTTCAGCGGCTTGTTTGGCTGTGGAATGCATGGTTTTTTTTGCTAATTCTTTTTCGCTATCCAAAAAGGTTGCCTCATGGTACAGCAAATCCACCTCTTTTATCAGCGGTACAATATCCGGGGTATAAAGAGTATCCGAACAATAGGCATAAGATTTGGGTTTTTCCGGTGGAAGTGTAAGGATATCATTTGGAATTATTTCACCGTTTTCTTTCACAAAATCCTTTCCTTTTTTAAGGTTATGATAGGCCCAAGTTTCAATTTCCGGATGCTTTTTTATTTCCTCAATATTTAATTTACGTAGTTTTTCTTTTTGCTTAAAAAGATAACCGTTGGTATAAATCCGGTGTTTCAAAGGGATAGTATCTACCGTAAACTTTTCTGTTTCCAAAATTCTTTCAGGCACTCCGGCACTTAATTCATGGAAATGCAAAGGATAATTAATATCCGTTTGTGTAATTTTAAATTGCAGATCTATAATTTCCTTCAAACCCACCGGGGCATAGATGTGAAGTTCTTTTTCTCGTCCCAAAAGACGGAGAGTGGAAAGAAAGCCTACTAATCCAAAGAAGTGGTCTCCGTGAAGGTGGGAGATAAAAATATGCTTTATTTTGTTGAATTTGTGTTTGTATTTCCTCAATTGTATTTGCATTCCTTCTCCGGCATCGATAAGTATTAATTCATTATCGATTTCCAAAACCTGAGAGGAAGGAAAAACCAAGCTACGCGGAGTAGCCGAATGACAACCGAGAATATGAAGTTTCATAGGATTATGAATTAGGGGATAAAAATACGCTATTTTTCTTTAATCACAGCCGGAATTTTCTTCACTTCCGGTCGTACCGGATTGGTATTAGCAGATTTTTTTATTTCATCCCATTTTTGACTGTATTGTGGAGCCAGGCTTTGTAATTTATTGACAACAAAATTGATATTTACTTCCGGACCCTCCATAAAAATTTGGGTGATTTCTTCGGCTTTGGCATCAAAGAAAATTTTGATTAGCAGAGAAGAATTTTCACTGCTGGTTTTTAATTTCGAAAGGTAATTTAAAGCAGAAATGATGTTGGATTTTCCTAATTTAGGATTATCTGCCATTTTATCCAATCCCCAGCGGTGATAAGTATAGATGCTTCGATGATAGTATTGATTTCGAGGGTTTACCAATGCTTCAATTAGATCGCCTTTTCCGCTTCCTTTATTTTTTGCTTGCCAGCCTTGCATATTGTTTTGAGCGGCACTTTTTTGGATTTCTTCAGCTTTATTAAAGTAGATATTCCCCCCGTTTTCTTTAAAACTATCCAGATCGTGTCCCAAAGCAACATAGAGATAGTAAGCAATGGTAGCCGTCAAATTATTATCGATGAAATCGGGATTAAAATCTATGTTTTCAAACTCTTTATAAGTAAATTTAAAATCTTGCTCAATTAGATTCAATAACAAGGTTTCATAATCCGAATGATATACGGGGCGATAGGAACGAAAATACAGTTCCGATTCAATATTGTTTCTTTTTGGGTCAAAAGATTTTATGTTGAGAATTAAATCGCATTTTATTTTTTCATGTGGGGCAAAGCGCCGGTCTGTCCATTTATGTGAATTGATTAAATTTTCTATTGACTGCTCTAGGGTTTTAAACATTTGCTTATTAGAACCTCTAACAGCAGAGGCATCTACGGTCACATTGCAATTAAATTCTTGCGAGAAAACCGTTTGAAAGGAAAAGAAAATAAGAACCAATATAAACTTATGCATCATAATGAGTGAGTATTTCATAAAATAGATCTTCTGCCACTTCCCGTTTTGATTTCAAAGGATATTTTTTAATTTTTCCCTCCTTATGGATGATTGTTACTTTATTAGTGTCATGCTTGAAGCCCGCATTTTTTTCATTTAACGAATTCAACACAATCATATCCAGATTTTTTTTCTTCAATTTTTTTAGGGCATTTTCCAATTCGTTTTGGGTTTCCATGGCAAAACCAACCAAAATTTGATCTTCTTTTTTTTGCCTCCCCAATTCATAAAGAATATCTTTGGTTTTGGTCAGTTCTAATTCTAACGTATCTCCTTCTTTTTTTATTTTGTGTGTAGCTTTTTTTTGTGGAGTAAAGTCTGCCACGGCAGCACTCATGACCGTAATATCAGCAGTAGGAAATTCTTTTGTTACAGCCTCAAACATTTCTTCGGCAGAAGTGACGCGTGTTATTTTGATAGCGGGATTATCAGGGGTGAGTGAAGTAGGACCTAAAACCAAATGCACATCGGCGCCTAGTTTGGCTGCTTCTTCTGCGATGGCAATGCCCATTTTTCCGGAAGAATGATTGCCTATAAAACGAACGGGATCAATGGCTTCATAGGTAGGGCCCGCAGTGACCAAAACTTTTTTTCCGGACAGGCTTCCTTTTTCAAAATGCTTTTGTATAATTTCAAACAGGTTTTCGGGTTCTTCCATTCGCCCCGGTCCTGTTAAGCCACTGGCAAGTTCCCCGTTTACAGCAGGAATAATTTTATTTCCGTAACTTTTAAGTTTTTTTAAATTATTTAAAGTAGCCGGATGAGCATACATATCCAGATCCATTGCCGGTGCTATATATACCGGACATTTGGCAGACATATAAACAGCCAAAAGAAAATTATCGGCCTGTCCGTTTGCCATTTTTGATAGTGTATTGGCAGTGGCGGGTGCAATGAGAATAAGATCCGCCCAGTTTCCCCATTCTACATGATTATTCCACATACCACCTTCTTTTTTGATAAAGGCGGTTGCTACGGGATTTTGAGAAAGAGTGGCGAGGGTTACGGGAGTAACAAAATCAAGAGCGGAAGGAGTAGTCATTACCCGCACTTCCGCTCCGTTTTTTTTCAATAAACGGACCAACAGAGGAATTTTATAGGCTGCTATTCCGCCGCTGATACCGAGAATGATTTTTTTCCCTTTCAAGGGCATTATTATTTATTTTCTTTAAGGGATTGATATTCTTCGTCTGAAATTTCTTTCCAGAAAATTTTTCCTTCTAACCATTCTTGCAAAGCGATGGCAGTAGGTTTAGGCAACCTTTCATAGAATTTTGAAATATCGATTTGTTCTTTGTTTTCAAAAATCTCAGCCAATGTCTCTTGGTCGGTTTCAAAAGCCATTAGTTTATCTTTTAGTTCTTTTCTCAATTCCAAATTGATTTGCTCGGCTCTTTTTCCTATAATTTTAATGGCTTTATAGATATTTCCTGTGGGTTCCTTGATCTTTTTACGATCAAAGGTTTCGGTTGTTAAAGGAGCTTTGATTTTTTTTAAATCTGTCATAATCATTAATTTTATACCTCGTTTGATGCTTTATTTTTTAGTTCGGCTTCCAATTTCTCATAAATTTTTTGTGCTTCTTTATAGAAAGGAGAATCCTTGTATGTTTTTTCAAAATTCTTAAAGTAACCGATGGCTTTCATCAAGCGGTCTTCTTTTTTTGATTCTACTGAATTTATAGCCAAGTCAGCGGAAGCTTTATAGCGATAGAAAAGCGCTTCGGGTTTGTAAATGGAACCCGGGTAATCGATTAAGAAATTGTTGAAAGAAACTATAGCCGATTTGTAATATCCCAGATTGTAATATTGTTTGCTGATTTCCAAATATTTTTTTTCGATTTTATGAGTCAATTCGGCATTCATTTCATTGACCTCCTTTTTGTATTTGGAATAAGGATATTTTTTGAAAAATTGCTGTATTTCTTGTATGCCTCTTTCCGTATAGGCTTGATCTACGGAATATTTGGGTGATAAATTAAAATAGGATTTTACGATATAAAAATCAGCTTCCTCGGCTTTGGAGCTTTCAGGAAAGAGTCGTGTGAATTTCCTGAAAAGTTCTCCGGCTGATAAATATTGTTTCATATTGTATAAACTCATCGCATGAGCAAAAAGCAAACGTTGGTATTGCGGTTTGAATTTATAGTATTTATCTACTTGATTAAAAAGTTCGTCTGCTTTACGATATTTCCCTTGTTCAAACATTTTCCAAGCCATTTTATATTTCGCTTCGACATCTTTACCGTTATAAACTTTTTGGTACTCACTGCAAGAGGAAAAAAAGGCAAAGGCTAATAGAATGATAATCAGTTTTTTCATAAATGTTTTTTGTTTTTTCTTTCCGATTAAATCCGGCACAGCCACCACGGAAAGTTCAATTTGCAAAGATACTATATTTATTATGTAATGTAAAATTTTCTATGCAATTATACAATAAAAATGACTTAGACCCTAATAAATAAAAGTTAAAAAAGAAGAAAAAAGAAGTTTTTTACATTTTTAAATAGAAATCTTTGACTAAATTGATATATGATTCCGTATAAATATGCCTTTCTTTTTCAATGCATAAAGAAGTAATAACAGGCTCGTTTTTTTCTTTTTTTAATTCTACTAAGATTCGTTTTTCCGGCAAGCCGGACCGACCTCTTATATTTGTAATTCGACTTGGGAATAGCTTGTATTTTGCTGCCTCTTTCCATAAATATTTTTCTTTGGACTTCGGAAAAATTATTGACAAATTGCCGGTTTCAGATAAATATTTCGAGGCAAATCCAAAAATTTGGGCTAAGTCAAGAAAAACTGTTTGTCTGGCTGTTTGTCTGGCCAAGCCTTTTGCGGCTACTTTTTCATCAAAAAACGGCGGATTGCAGACAATTAGATCATAAGTATAAGAAGGTTTATATTTTTGGATGGGCGTACAAAAAACCGTCAAACGTTCTTTCCATGGAGAGTTTATAAAATTTTTTTGTGCGGTTTGGCTAGCTTGTTCCTCTATCTCGACTGCTTCAATTTCGGCATTTGGGAATCTCTGCGCCATCATTAGGGCAATCACTCCCGTGCCTGTGCCTATATCCAGAATGCGTAAGGCATTATTACAATTGCTCCATGCACCCAGTAATACGCCATCTGTGCCTATTTTCATTGCAGCACCATCCTGACAAACAGAAAATTTTTTAAAACGAAATGTTTGCAAGCAGTTCATTACCGGGTATAAACATCCAGATAACCTTCGGGAAGATCAAAAATAATTTGTTGATTTTCTCTATCTACTTTCGTGATAAATCTATCGGCTACCGGAATAAGAATTTCTTGTCCTTTTTGATTTTTTATTTCAAAATAGGCTTGGGGAGTACGGTCATTAATGCTTTCGATGATTCCTATTTCATTTCCTTTTTGGTCGACCGCTTTAAAATTCAATACTTCATGAAAGTAGAATTTATTTCCCGAGAGTTCCGGAAGGTCTTTTATGGGAAGGTAAATTTCTTTCCCGATCAGTGCATCAGCTTCTTCTATATTGTTTATATCTTCAAAATCGAGCCGTAAAGTAGTGGCTTTGTGGAGGCTGGAATGATTAAGAAAATATGGAACCAATTTTCCTTTGATATCAAGGAAAACGGATTCCATATTTTCATATAATTCGGGTTCATCTGTGTCAATTTTGGCAAGGAGGTCTCCTTTAATGCCGTGTTTTTTGACGATTTTCCCCAAATAATAAGCGTCTTCTTTTTTCATTTGAAAAAAAATAGACTTATTCTTCAGTTTTTTCTTCAGGAGTTTTTCCCTCGGCTTGTGCAGCAGCTTCGTCAATACTTTGTTCTGTATTCAAAGCTTCTTCAACAGCATCAACGGGTTCATTTCCTTCGGTAGCTTTTTCGGCTTCTTCAATTACCGCTTGATTAGCTGCTTTTTGAGCGGCGGCACGAGCTTGATTGATAGCCTTTTCTTTTTCAAGTTTTTCAGCTTTTTCCGCAGCTTTTTTGTCTTCTACTTCTTTCTTATGAGCAGCGATTTTAGCTTCTTTTTCTTCGAGCCAAGCTTGGAAACGTTTTTCTGCTTCTTCTTCACTGAAAGCACCTTTTTTCACTCCTACCAACAAGTGTTTTTTGTACATCGCACCCTTATATTTAAGAATGGCACGAGCCGTATCGGTAGGTTGCGCTCCGTTGAATAACCATTTGACGGCAGTATCAACATCCAATGTAATTTCGGCAGGTACTTTTGTGGGATTATAAGTTCCCAATTTTTCAAGAAATTTACCGTCTCTTTTTACTCTGGAATCTGCGGCTACAATCCAGTAAAAGGGTTTACCTTTTTTACCGTGTCTTTGTAATCTGATTTTTACAGGCATAACTGTTTCGTTTTGTGAAGGTTCCCGACCTTCGGTTAATATTTATTTTTGAGCTGCAAAGATACTATTTTTTTATTATTCGGCGCAAAATTTTTCAATAAAATAAAAGAAGACTGAATGAGTTGATTATTTGATGCTTAGCATGTAGGAGGCTAAAGCATTTAAGTCTTCATCGGACATTCTTTTTGTTTTAAAAAGGTTAGCAGCCATTATCCCGAAACTCTCGGGCATTACTATAGGGTCTGATTCTCTTTTGAGAAACTTGATTAATTTATCTTTATCTCCTTTATAAAAAGAATTGATAACAGATAAAGCCGGCGCCAGACCTTCTGTCTTTTCTTTATGACATAAGGTGCATTGATTTTTTATAAAAATTTGTTTTCCTTTCTGAATGTTTTCATCTTCTTGCAAAAAATATTTGGTTTTTTTAATGGATAAGAGGCTTCGGTTAGAAGGTTTGAAGATAGAAAAAGAACTCAAACTCAGGAATAAAATAGATAATAAAGTAATTTTTTTCATAGTTTACATAAAATTTGAAATGCAAATATATCGATATTTTTTTTCTGGAAATGTTATATTTGAAACATATCTCTATTTTTTGTTTGAATCTTCCTGATTATTGGAAATGAATATTCTTTAAAGTTTCGATAAATGAATTTTTGTTCTTTTTAGTCTTTTTGCGTTTGTCATTTTTGTTTTTACTAATTATAAATTATAAAGTAGATGAAAACATATTAAGAAAGAAAGAGGTTTCTCAGTAAGGAATAGGCTTTTAAAGGAAGTTAAAAAACCATTAAAATATATAAGTTCCTGGTTTTATTTGTGTAAATTTGTTATTTAAATAAGCATAATAATTATGAAAATTTATCCTTTGATACATCAAAATTTTAAGCTTGACGGTGGCGCTATGTTTGGTGTAGTTCCAAAAGTTATTTGGCAACGCACCAATCCGGCAGATGAAGATAATTTAATCGACATGACCACACGAAGCTTATTGATTGAAGATGGAAATAAATTGATATTGGTTGATACGGGAATGGGAAATAAACAATCCGAAAAATTTTTTGGTTATTATAAACCCACCGATCTTTACGCTTTTGACGAAACCATGAATAAACTGGGTTTTCACCGAGATGATATTACAGATGTTTTTCTTACTCACTTGCATTTTGACCATAGCGGAGGAGCAATCGTGCGAAACAAAAAAGGCTTTTATGAACCGGCCTTTAAAAATGCTAGATTTTGGTCTAATAAAGATCATTGGGAATGGGCGATCCATCCCAATCCTAGAGAAAAAGCGAGTTTTCTCAAAGAAAACATTCTGCCGATTGAAGAAAGCGGACAGCTAAACTTTGTTCCCACTCCTAAATCCGGAAGAGAAAAAGAGCTGAAAGAACTCGGCATGGAAGTGATTTTTGTAGACGGGCATACGGAGAAACAAATGCTCCCTAAAATTCAATACCAAGGAAAAACCCTGGTATTTATGGCCGACCTTCTTCCTACAACGGGACATATTCCATTGCCTTATATAATGGGTTATGATACACGTCCTTTATTAACTATCGAGGAGAGACAAGAAATCTTTAAAAAAGCAGCCGATGAAAATTGGTATTTAGTTCTCGAACATGATCCTTATCATGAAATCTGCACCCTTAAAAATACGGAAAAGGGACCTCGCTTAGATAAAATTTATAAATTTGACGAATTATTTAATTAAACAGAAAAATCAAACATAAACCATGAAACATTTAAGAATAGCAAGTATGGCTCTTCTTGCCGGAATGACGCTGGCAAGTTGCGGTACTACACAAAAAACAGTTGAAACGGCAAAAGTCGAACAAGAAGTTCAAAAGCAAAAGGAATGGAAAGCGCTTCCGCATCGAATCGGAAATATTTTTAAAGGAGAGAAAGTAAAAAATTGGCAGCATACCGATCCGGTTGACGGATATATGCCCGGAATGAGTACGGAAAAAGCCTACGAAACCATTTTAAAAGATCTGCCGGCTCAAGAAGTTATCGTTGCCGTAGTGGATGCGGGTATTGATATCAATCACCCCGATTTGAAAGAAGTCATATGGACAAATGAAGACGAAATTCCCGGAAATGGTATCGATGATGATAAAAACGGATATGTAGATGATATTCACGGATGGAATTTTCTAGGAAGCAAAGACGGCAAAATGGCAGGTCCCGAACAACTTGAAGCTACTCGTATAGTCGCTAAGTATCGTGATCAATGGAAAGACAAAAGCATAGCCGATATTCCTGCGGACCAACAAGAGATGTTCAAAATGTATCAGCGGGCCGAAAAAGATTTGGCCAAACAATTGGAACATGCCAAAAGCCTTGAAAACAAATTGAAGTTTGAAGCATCTATGGTAAAAAAAAATAATGAGGTTTTACAAAAAGCCCTGAAAACCGATACTTTAACCAAGGAGAAAGTCAAAGCCCTTAAAACCGACGATCCCAAAGTCAAACAAGCCAAGTATGCATATTTGTTAGGTGTTACAGACGAATATATAAACCGTCTGAAAAACTATGTGGATATGCTGCTAAAATACAATCTTAATGTTGATTTTAACGGACGTATTCAAGGAGACAACCCCGATGATATTACCGATACCGATTATGGGAATCCCAATGTAACTCCTCCTAAAAAAGATGAACTACACGGAACACATGTAGCAGGAATTATAGCGCAAGTAAGACATAACGGAATAGGAGGGGACGGAGTAGCAGATCATGTAAAAATTATGTCTGTAAGAGCGGTTCCCGACGGAGATGAATATGATAAAGATATAGCCTTGGCTTTTAAATATGCCGTGGACAACGGAGCAAAAGTAATCAATACCAGTTTTGGAAAATATTACAGTCCGCACAAAGATTGGGTATGGGATGCCATTAAATATGCCGCAGACCATGATGTATTAATTGTAAATGCCGCCGGAAACGAAGGAAAAGACATGGATCAATACGGAGATAAAATCAGCTATCCCAATGACGGGGATGTTCCCGGAAAAGAAATCAGCGATAATTTCCTTAATGTAGGAGCCATGGGGCCCAATTATGGAGCCGATATGGTAGCTTCTTTCAGTAACTACGGAAAAAACACCGTGGATATTTTTTCTCCCGGTCAACAGATTTATGCCACTGTTCCTTTTGGCGAATATAAATACTTACAAGGGACTTCCATGGCCTCTCCCGATGTTGCCGGTGTAGCGGCAGTGATTCGTTCCCGTTTTCCCCAATTGACAGCTGCCGAAGTAAAAAAAGTGATCATGGATTCCGCTATTCAACCTATGATTTTGGTGATTAAACCGCAAGAAGACGATTATGAAGGAAAACCGGAATTAGTGCCTTTTGCTTCTTTGAGTAAATCAGGAGGAATGGTCAATTTATATAATGCTCTTCTCTTGGCCAAAAAAGTAGCCGAAGAAAAAGAGAGTAAAAAATAAAAAGTCTATTTTTTAATTAATAAATACAAGGGGAGCGGCGCTTTGCGCCGCTCCCCTTATATATTTAAATAAGACGAGTTTTAGTTCTTGGATAAAAATACCACTTCATTTACAGAAACTTCCGTGATAAATCTTTTTTCTCCTTTCTCGGTTTCATAAGAACGGTTTACTAATTTTCCTTCGATGGCAATTTGCTTGCCTTTTTCCACATAATTTTCAATAAGCTCTGCGGTTTTTCCCCAGGCAACGAGATTGTGCCAATAGGTTTGTTCTATTTTTTCTCCTTTGGCATTGATATAGTAATCATTGGTTGCCAAAGAAAATCTGGCCATTTTTTTGCCGTTTTCCAAATTCTTGATTTCGGGAGTTTGTCCCACGTGTCCGATTAATTGTACTTTGTTTTTTAAAGTGTTCATGATAATAAATTTTAAGTGTTAATGAATAAATTAATTTTACGTGCTTCGATTCATTTCGAATAACATTGCAAACATACGACGGCAAAAAAGGATTACTCGGTTTTTAATTGTTTACTTCCGACTATTTTCGTTTGTAAACGTTTGTAAACGGATATTTTGTTGTATATTAGTGAATTATAAAAAATTCTTTAATTTAAAAAAATGGAAGAGAAAAAGTGTTTGGAATGCGGAACGCCTATTCTGGGACGGGCCGACAAGAAATTTTGTTCGGATTATTGCCGTAATGTTTACAATAACCGCTTGAAGAAAACTTCCAATAATATCATTCGCACTATCAATAACCGCTTGAAGAAAAATTGGAATATCCTGGAAGAATTGAA
>JAMOVT010000083.1 GCA_027061855.1 Flavobacteriales bacterium | reverse complement strand
GGTTACTGTGTTATGAAGGCCCTGGCAATTATCTTGAAACATTATTCAAAAAAGCGTATTTTTGGCCTCAATTAAAAGAGCTATGCTAAACCTCTCACAAGTAACCATTCGCCTGGGTGGTAATGATATATTAAAAAATGTAAGTTTCCAACTTAATCCGGGAAACCGGGCCGGTTTAATCGGGAGGAACGGAGTGGGGAAATCGACTTTATTAAAAGCTATTTACGGCGAGATAAAACCGGCCGAAGGACAAATTTCGGTTTTAAAGGGATATAAAATAGGCTATCTCAAACAGGATATTGAATTTGAAGGAGGAAATAGCGTTTTGGAAGAAGCATACAAAGCTTTTGAAGAGTTAAAGCAGTTGGAAAATAAATTGGCATCCATAGAAAAGGAACTTGCCGAGCGGCAGGATTTTGAGTCGGAAGAATATAATGTATTGCTGGAAAATTATCATCATACCCAAGAACAATACCAGCTGAAAGGCGGTTATCAATACAAAGGAAAGACCGAAAAAGTCTTAAAAGGTTTGGGTTTTAAACAATCGGATTTTGATAAGGCGGTCGAAACCTTTTCGGGAGGTTGGCGCATGCGAATCGAATTGGCCAAAATTCTTCTTCGGGACAATGATATTCTCTTGCTCGATGAGCCCACCAATCATCTCGATATAGAAAGCATTATTTGGTTTGAAAAATTCCTAAAAAGTTATAAAGGGATTGTCCTTTTGGTTTCTCATGACCAAATGTTTCTCGATCAAGTAACCAATAGAACCATTGAATTGACGCCCGGAAAAATTTATGATTTTCCAAAACCTTATTCGGAATTTATAAAAATAAAGGAAGAACTTCTCGAAAAACAACGCCAGGAAGCCAAAAACCAGGAAAAAGAAATCAAGGAAACCGAAAAACTTATTGAGAAATTTCGCTATAAAGCCACAAAAGCCAGTTTTGCTCAAACCTTGATAAAAAAATTGGAAAAAATGGACCGCATAGAAGTGGATGCAGCCGATATGCGGGCTATGAAATTGAATTTTGAAGTGGGAAAGCCTTCGGGAAAAATTGTTTATGAACTGGAAGGAGTGTCAAAGTCTTACGGGGAAAAGGAGGTTTTAAAAAATATAGATTTGATTATTCCGCGGGGAGAAAAATATGCTTTTGTGGGGCAAAACGGGGCAGGGAAAACCACCTTGGCAAAAATCATGGTGGGGGAATTGGATTTTGAAGGGAAATTAAAAAAAGGGCATAATGTGGAAATAGGCTATTTTGCCCAAAATCAATCGGAATATTTAAATCCGGAATTGACGGTTTTGCAAACCATAGAAGAAGCCGCCGATGATTCCACACGCAGCAAAGTGCGGGATATTTTGGGGGCTTTTTTGTTTTCGGGAGATGAAGTGAATAAAAAAGTGGCGGTCCTCTCGGGAGGGGAAAGAAACCGTTTGGCTCTGGCCGTAATGATGCTTAAACCTTTTAATGTATTGATAATGGACGAGCCGACCAACCACTTGGATATTCATTCAAAAAATGTATTGAAGCAAGCGCTTAACAGTTTTGACGGAACTTTAATTGTGGTTTCTCACGACCGCCATTTTTTACAAGGACTGACGGATAAAACGGTGGAATTCAAAGATAAAAGAATCAAAATTCATCTCGGTGATATCGACTATTTTTTACGCGAGAAACAAGTGGAAAATTTCAGGGAAATAGAAGCCCGGAAAGAACGAAAACAAGAGACGAAAACAAGCGTTAACGGGAGCCGCTCAAAAAAAGATTATTTGCAGCGCAAAGAAAACCGCAAACGTTTGAAACAGCTCAAAAACAAACTGCAAAAAATAGAGAGCCAAATCGAAGAAACCGAAAATGCGATTGCTGAAAAAGAAAAGCTTTTGTCCTCTGCCACTCCACCCACCGATCCCGCTTTTTTTGATGAATATACCGCTGTGAAGGACAGTTTAAACCTGTTAATGGAAGAATGGGAAGAGACCGAGATGGAAATTGAGGAGTTGAGTGAGTAGTTTTTTAGAGAGATTCTTCCCCGACATATTGGGGACACGGTGCTCTCTATGATCGTCTTAATGACAAGATAGATTCTTCACTTCGCTCTCTTTGGTCGCTTCGTTCTGAATGACAGAAGAGATTCTTCACTTCGCTCTCT